>NZ_JBFAWY010000015.1:0-197023 GCF_040680575.1 Streptomyces sp. NPDC052020 | reverse complement strand
GGACTCATGAGCAACAAGCGAAGGGCTTGGACACCATGACAGAAAAGACTCCCAGCACCGCGGACGAAGGGGCGTCCGCCCGAAGGGCAGGCGGACGGGAGTGTGACGACAGGCCCCAGGCGGCGGGGGAGGGGGAGAGCGCGGGCGGGGGAGAACGGGTGAGGGGAGACCACATGGGCGGCAGGGAGTCACTGGCCGAACGGTTCGAGGGACACCGCGGGCAGCTGAACGCGGTGGCCTACCGGATGCTCGGCTCGCTGGCCGAGGCGGAGGACGCCGTCCAGGAAGCCTGGCTGCGGCTGAGCCGCACCGACGCGGCCGGTGAGGCCGACGGCATCGACAACCTCGGCGGCTGGCTGACCACCGTCACCGGCCGGATCTGCCTGGACATGCTCCGCACCCGCACCGCACGCCGCGAGGAGCCGATGGACGACCAGACCGCCGTCTTCGTCCCGGACCCCCTGCTCCGGCCCCTCCCGCACGACGACCCCGAGCAGGAGGCGCTGCACGCCGACGCGGTGGGCATGGCCCTCCTGGTGGTCCTCGAAACCCTCGAACCGGCCGAGCGGCTGGCGTTCGTGCTGCACGACATGTTCGCCGTGCCGTTCGACGACATCGCCCCGGTGGTGGAACGCAGCCCGGCCGCCGCCCGCCAGCTCGCCAGCCGCGCCCGGCGCCGGGTGCGCGCCGCCACCCCGGCCGCCGACCCCGACCTCGGCCGGCAGAAGAAGGTGCTCGACGCCTTCCTGGCGGCCTCGCGGGAGGGCGACTTCGACGCGCTGCTCGCCCTGCTCCACCCGGACGTCGTCCTGCGCGCCGACGCCGGGGCCGTCGTACGGGGCGCCGCCGCGACCAAGCTGGTCCGCGGCGCGCGGGCGGTGGCGGAACAGGCGGCCATGTTCTCCCCGTTCGCCCATGCCGCGCGGCCGGCGCTGGTCAACGGCGCGATCGGCGCGGTCACCGTCATCGAGGGGCGTCCGCTGGCGGTCATGGGCGTCACCATCGCCGACGGCCGGATCACCGGCATGTACATCCTGGCCGATCCGCAGCGGCTCGCCCGCCTGGACCTGCCGGCCTGAGGCGCGGCCCGCCGGGGCCGCCGGTACGAGACGGCTCCGGCAGGCCCGCGGCTTTTGCGACCTGCGCATTCCCTATGATGACGGCATGTCGGATCAGATGGCGGACCGGGAGACGCTGCGCGGCGACTGCGCGCGGTGCTTCGGGCTGTGCTGCGTCGCCCTGCCGTTCGCCGCCTCCGCGGACTTCGCCAAGGACAAGAGGGCGGGCACCCCGTGCCCCAACCTCCGGGAGGACCATCGCTGCGGCATCCACGCGCGGCTGCGGCAGCAGGGCTACAGCGGCTGCACGGTCTACGACTGCTTCGGCGCCGGGCAGCGGGTCTCGCAGGTCACCTTCGGCGGCCGGGACTGGCGGTCCGGCCCGCCCGAGCACGCCCGCCGCATGTTCGACGTGTTCCCGGTCGTCCGTCAGCTGCACGAACTGCTGTGGTACCTGACCGAGGCGCTCACCCTGCCGGCCGCCCGCCCGGTCCACGCCGAGGTGCGCCGCGCCCGGCAGCGCACCGAGCGGCTCACCGGCGGCACCCCCGAGGAACTGGCCGCGCTGGACGTGGCCGCGCACCGGCAGGAGGTGAACGTCCTCCTGCTGCGCGCCAGCGAACTGGTCCGCGCCGGTACGCGCGGCCGGAAGAAGAACCGCCGCGGCGCCGACCTGATCGGCGCCCGCCTCCAGGGCGCGGACCTGCGCGGCGCGGACCTGCGCGGGAGCTGTCTCATCGCCGCCGACCTGACCGGCGCGGACCTGCGGGGCGCAGACCTGATCGGCGCGGACCTGCGCGACACCGACCTGACCGACGCGGACCTGACCGGCGCGTTCTTCCTGACACAGCCTCAGGTCAACGCCGCCCGGGGCAGTGCCGGAACCCGGCTGCCGGAGTCAGTCACCCGCCCCGCGCACTGGACAGCGGGGCGCTGAGCCGCCGTCGCGGGCGGCCGGTTCCAGGGGCGGCGGCGTGACGTTCGGGGGCCGCCGGTCCAGGTGCAGCCGCAGCCCCTCCGGCATCAGCGTCAGCCGCTCGGTGATCCGCAGCCGGTAGCCGGGATCGGGCCGCAACTCGTAGCGTCGCAGCAGCAGCCCGAGGACCAGCGTCGCCTCGTGCAGCGCGAACTGCCGCCCGATGCAGGCCCGCGCACCCGTCCCGAACGGCTTGAACGTGTGCGGGGGCCGGGACCGTACGGCCGCGGCGTCGAACCGGCCGGGATCGAAGCTCCCGGCGTCCGGGCCCCACACCTCCGGATCGCGGTGCAGCATCGGCGTGAGCACGAGCGCCCAGGCACCGCGCCGCATCGGATGGGTACCCGCCAGCACCGTGTCCTCGCGCGCCTCCCGGGCGAAGGCCGGCGCGGTCGGCCACAGCCGCAGCGTCTCGTCCAGCACCCGGCGCACATAGCGCAGTCTGGCCACCTGCTCGTAGCCCGGTGCCGCCGTGTCCCCCCACACCCGGTCGACCTCGGCGCGGGCGCGGGCCGCGACCTCGGGATGCCGGGAGAGGTAGTGCAGGGCGAAGGAGAGCGCGCCCGAGGTCGTCTCGTGGCCCGCGACCAGGAAGGTGATGACCTGACGGCGGACGTTCTCGGGCGACAGCCGCTCTCCGGTGACGGGGTGGGCCGTCTCCAGCATCCGGTCCAGCAGGTCCCCCTGGCCGCGCGCGGTGCGGCGGGCGCGGACCAGGTCGTCCACCGTGCGGTTGAGGTAGGCGATGTCGGCCGCGTTGCGGCGGCTCGAGCGGCGCAGCAGCCACGGGGCCAGCGGCGCCGGCACGGTGGCGAGCCGCTGGGCGTGGGAGAGGGTGCCCACCATCGCGGTGACGAAAGGATGCGGGCGGGAGCGCTCGAAGGAGCCGAAGTCGTGGCCGAACCCGGTGCGGGCGATCGTCTCCAGGGTCAGCCGGGTCATGTCGCCCGGCACGTCCACCGCCCGGCCCGCCGCCTGGGCGCGGTCCCAGTGAGCGGTCAGCCGCTGCGCCACGTCCAGCATCGTCCGGTGGTAACCCGCCATGGCCTCGCGGCTGAAGCCCGGGGCCAGCACGTCGTGGGCGAGCTGCCAGTTCGGTTCGTGGTCGTACGCGGTGAAGAGCCCGTCCCCGGCCACCGGCCGCAGATTGGCCACCCCGAGGCCCACGTGCTTGGCGAAGCGCGCCTCGTCGGCCAGGTCGGCCACCAGCCCGGCGCCCCACACGAACACGAACTCCCTGCCGAACGCGCGGCGGCGGAAGATGGGGCCTAGTTGCCGCGCGTGCCGCAGGGAGTCCTGCACGGGCGTGCGCCCGCTCGCCCCGAGCACGTCCCCGAGCAGGGGGAGCCGGTACGGGGGGCGGGGGATGCGGTGCAGCTCGGGCCAGCCCGGTCCGGCGCCGCGAAACCCCCTCGGCACTCCGTCCCCGGCCGGCCCTTTCGTCGTCCCCGCCATGACGCGATCCCCTTCGATCCAGCGGTTCGTTGCGACACCCGTCCCTGTCGCACACGGGTTCAACAGCGCGCTTCAGTCTCGTCCGGTCGCTGAATCGGCGTCAACAGTGCGGGCGCGGCCGCGGACCGGGGCGGGCGCGGGCGCCGCCGGCTCAGAAGAACGCGGGGCGTGGTTGGCCTCACCCCCGATCTCCGATAGGTTAGGCAAGGCTTACCTAAGGAGGATGGGATGGGTGACAACCACACCTGGACGGCCGAGCCCACCGCGGCGCAGCGGGCCCGCTCGGTGATCGCCGCCGCGTGGTCCTGCGCGGTGGCCGCGGAGGGCGGGCGCGAGGAACCGGTCGGGGCGCACACCGTGACCGAGGACGGCAGGCTGTTCCTGGACGTGCCCGAGGACAGTCCCTTGCTCGCGGCCGCCCTCTGCGCGCCCCGGGGCGAGCCGTCCGCGGTGGTGGAGTTCGCCGACGTCGCACCCGTCCCGGTCCGCAACCGCATCCGCGCCCGGCTCTGGCTCGCCGGTCAGCTGGCCGTCGCGGACGGCCGGCTCGCCTTCCAGCCGACGCGCGTGGTGCTGCGGCAGCAGTCCGGTGCCGTGGTCGTCGGCCTGGACGAGTTCGCCGCCGCCGCGCCCGACCCGCTGGCCACGGCCGAGGCCCGGCTGCTGACCCACCTCGCCGACTGCCACGGCGACGCGGTCGAGCGCCTCACCCGGCTCATGGACGCCGGCAGCCTCTACGGCGCGGTCCGGGTACGCCCGCTCGCCGTCGACCGGCACGGCCTGACGCTGCGCATCGAGCGCGTCCGCGCCCACGGCGACGTACGACTGCCCTTCCACGCGCCCGCCGACACCGTCGCCCAGCTCACCGAGCGCGTGCACGTGCTGCTCACCCAGGCCGCCGCGGCCTCCTGCCCCCGGGCCCTGCTGCACCAGCGCACCGACGGCGAGAAGCCGTAGGACTCTCGTCGGCTAGACCGCGCACGGCGTGCCGAGGATGCCGGTCATCACCGAGTGGACCGGCCTGCCGTCGAGCAGCCTCCCGAGTTCCTCGACGCCGCGCCGTCGCTGCGCCGGGGTGAGCGAGAGGTGGTGCTCGATGCGTTCGTTGAACGTCCGCCGGTACGTCGTGTAGAGCTCCTCGTCCTCCCGGATGCGACCGGCCAGCTCGACGAGAGCCGCCGTACCGGCGAAGTCGTCCTCCGGGAGCGGGTGGCACGGCACCACGTCCGAGAACCGGCCCCCACTCCGGCCGAACAACGTGCCGTCCAGTGCCCGCATGGTGAAGACATGGGCGTAGTGCTGCTCGTGGATCGCCAGCGGAAGCCGCCCGAGGGCGATCGATTCGTGAAGGGCCGTGAGCCCGGGAGTCATCAGGTAGTCCGCGGTGCTCGCCACCGCCTGGAGCAGCTCGCGCTGGCGCAGGAACCGGCAGTCGGCCCGCCCGCCCGCCGCCGCGACGGTCCGCTCCCGGCCCTCGCCGAACGGGCCGCCGCAGACCAGGACGCGACGGAACCGGGGCCAGTCGCGCAGCAGGTCCGGAATCCACCGGAGCAGCAGGCGCACGTAGTCGTCGTTGACGTCGAAGTCCAGGAGGAAGTTCTTGAACCCGCCGATGTTGATCAGCAGGTCGTGTTCCGGCTCGGCGGTGAGCGCGACCTCCCGCAGTCCCGCGATGTCGACGATCGAGCCGGTCAGGTGTATCTCGGGACCGTCGTCCAGAGCGGCGAACTCGGCGGCCCGGTCGGGGACGCCGGGGAAGTTCTGTACGACGCTGTGTGCGGCGAGCAGGTGCGCCGCGGCGATCCGCTCGTGCGGGGAAAGGCGGGCCAGGTGCCGGTCGGCGGCCGCGAAGCCGGAACGCGGCATGGTCGCGCACAGCTCGTGGATCCTGGCCGGCGGCCGCGCGAGCCGCCAGAAACTGAACAGGCTGTCCACCATGGTCACGGGCCGCCGTGCCACGGCGGACCGGAACACCAGTTCGGCGTCCATGACCGAGATCACGTGATCACACCCCCGCAGCAGGTCGTCGATCATCGCCGACCTCGCCTGCTCCGGCATCCCGCCGGTGTCGCACATGTCGTCGAACGCGTCGGGGTTGCGCCGGGCGAAGACGGCGGCGACGCCGTCTCCGACGAACACCCGCTCGTGCCCACGGAGCGGCCGGGAGACGGCGACGAGTTCGGCGACCGGGCCGAAACCGCAGTTCTGCGCCCCCATCACGATCCGCACGTCACCGCCCTCCGCCGGTCGTCCCCCGCGGACGGCCCGCCGCGCCGGGTGCGGCGGTGAGCACCTCGGCGAGCTGCTCGGCGAAGTCGGCGGGATACCGCGCGTAGCCGACATGTCCGCCGGGGAACAGCTCCAGGTGGCGGCCGAACCGCTCGGCGAGGAAGCGCGCGGGGCGGTGCACCAGATCCCCGCTCGAGGCGTGGCCACCGGCCCACACCACCTTGTCCGCCACCCCCTCCAGTGCGGTGAGGTCGGGCACGAAACGCGTGAACGGCCGGACGAAGTGGGTCAGGAAGAAGTCGGTGTTGTCGTGCACCTCGGGGAGGGCAGGCGCGGGCCGGCCGCCGTGGAGGGCTTGCAGCTTGGTGAGGGCCGGGGCCACGCCCTCACGGCGATACGTCGCGCAGACGTCGTCGAGGAGCGCCAGGTGGTGTGCGGCGTCCGGCAGGACGCTCAGGACGGGTGGCTCGTGGGCGACGGTCAGCCCGATTCGGTCCGGGTGGCGGATCGTGAGTTCCAGCGCGATGAGCCCGCCCGAGCAGCTCCCGAAGACGTACGCCGGTTCCCCCGGGCCGGCCAGATGCCCGATCAACCGGTACGCGTCGTCGGCGTGATCCTCGACCCTCTGGTCCACCGGGGGGCCGTCGAGCACGCTGCGTGAGTTTCCGCGCGGGTCATAGGTGACGACACGGTGGCTCGCGGCCAGGACGGCGGCCAGGCGCTTGAACACCGCCGCATCGGAGTTCCCGCCCCCGATGAGCAGCAGAAGAGGCCCTTCACCTCGTACGTCGAAATAGATCTCCGCGCCCGGCACCGCGAGCGTCCCGCTGTCGAAGGGGTTCATCACACTCCAGTGGGCGAAACCGTCGTGATGTCGCAGCGTCGCACACGGAACACGGACCGTGCAGGGCGCACACGAGTCGGACCGCCCGCTTCCCCCGCCTCCGCGGCCGCGTGTGCTTCCCACTGCTCCCGTGCGCCGGTCTCGTGGCCGGACGCACCGGGCATACCGCCCACGTCAGTCACCTCCGAAGGGGGCCGCCCACGGTCGCCGTGTGTCCTGAGGCAAGGAGGCCCCGGTTGGCGGGCATCGAAGACGTGCGGAAGATCCTCCGTGACCTGGGAATCGAGGAAGAGCTGCTGCACGAGGACGCGCGACTGCGTGCGGATCTCGGACTCGATTCCGTCGACCTCACGCAAGTGCAGGTGGACCTGGCCGATCGCTTCGCCACGCGCGTCGATCTCTGGACCGCGCACGACTGCACCCTGCGGCAACTCGCCGGCATCCTCGGCGAACGCCGACCCGGCGCGGGGGCTTGCCGGGAGTACCGCGATCGCGGCTGGTGGCGCCCGGAGTTCCTGGACGACCTCGTGCTGAGCACGCGCGTGCACGCGGGCCACCGTCCGGCACTGGTCGACGCCGACCGCACCTTCACCAGGGCCGGACTCGAAGCGGCGGTGTCCGGCTGCGCCGCCCGGCTGGCGCACACCGGCATCCGGCCCGGCGAGACCGTGCTCGTGCAACTACCCAACCAGGCCCGCATCGTCGTTCTCGTACTCGCGCTGATCAGACTCGGCGCGCGCCCGGTCCTCGCCCTTCCCGCCCTGCGCGAGCACGAACTCGCGTCCGTCCTCACCGCGTTGACGCCGACAGCGCTGGCCGTGCCGGCCCGGCACCAGCGCTTCGACCACCTGCGGCTGGCCGGGAAGCTCCGCGAGCGGCATCCCTCTGTACGGACCCTGCTCGTCGCGGGCGCCGCCGATCCGTCCGCCGGCCAGGTGGACATCGACCGTCTCATCGAGGCCGGTGACCCGCCTCCCTCGCATCCGGACCGGTACCCCTCGGACACCGCCCTCTTCCTGCTGTCGGGCGGAACCACGGGCGCCCCCAAACCCATCGCCCGCACCCATGAGGCGCTCGGCCATGCGATCCGCAGCGCGGCGGCGGTCTCGGGACTGACACCGGAATCGGTGTTCCTGGCCGTCCTGCCCGTGACACACGGCTTCGCCTTCTCCAGCCCGGGGATCCTCGGCACGCTCGCCCGCGGCGGCAAGGTCGTACTCGCCGCACCGGACGACGCGGCCGCGGCCATGGCGCTGATCGAGCGGGAACGCGTCACCCACTGCGCGCTCACCCCGGCGCTCGCCCGGCAGTGGCTCGTCGCCCGCGCCGCCCTCGGCGGCCACGACCTGTCGAGCCTGCGGGTCCTCCAGGTCGGCGGGGCCCGCCTGGACGAGGCCACGGCCGCCCGGCTGGCCGGCGCCTTCGACTGCCGGATCCAGCAGGTGTACGGCATGAGCGAGGGACTGCTGAACTTCACCCGGCTCGATGATCCACCCGAGGTGGCGTTCACCACCCAGGGACGGCCCTCCTCGCCGGGTGACGAGACCCTCGTGGTGGACGGCGAGGGCCGGCCCGTCGCCGACGGCGACATCGGCGAACTCCTGATCAGGGGCCCGGGAGTCATCACGCGGTACCACGGCGGCGTGGCAGCCGCGTCGTTCACCCCCGACGGCTTCTACCGCACCGGCGACCTCGTCCGCCGCCACGCGTCCGGGAACTTCGTGGTCGCCGGGCGCCTCAAGGACGTGATCAACCGCGGTGGCGAGAAGATCCCGGCGGACGAACTGGAGGCGCTGGTACTGGCGCACCCCGGGGTACGGGCCGCCGCGGCCGTCGCGATGCCGCACCGTGTACTGGGGGAAGCCGTCTGCCTGTACGTCGTGGGCGGCGACGAGGGAGCACCGTCCCTGCGGGAGATCCGCGGGCACCTGACGGACAGCGGACTGGCCCGGTTCAAGCTGCCCGAACGGCTCGTCGAGGTTCCGGCGCTCCCCTTGACCGCGGTCGGCAAGACGGACAAGGCACGGCTGCGTGCGGACATCACGGCCCGGCTGGCCGGCGAGGGCTGACGTGAGCGGGTTCCCCCCTTCCAGGCGATGCTCCGCCCGTTTCCTGACACCGGGGCCGGGCGTTGTTCTCAGGGACCGCGCCCCGCGCCGGGGACGCCGGTCGATGGGGCCCCGAGGTCCGCCAAGGACCCCAGGGTCCCGGGGGAGCGGCCCGGACAGGCTGAGGGGCCGGGACGACGAGATCGCCGGGGCGCCGGACGCGGGACGGCCCGCCCCCGAGGAGGGCACGCATGACTACGCGCCGGACACACGTCACCGGGCCGGTGGACCGTTTCTTTCTCCGGCACGGCACCGCCTGCGGATTCGTGCTGGACTTCGACGGGCCGGCGCCGCCGGGCGAGCGACTCGCGGCACGTGTGCTCGAGCGGGCGGCTTCGCACATACCGCTGCGCTCGCTGCCGCCCCCGCCCGGCCGGCACCGGTGGACCCTGCGGCAGGAACCGCTGTGGGGCGACGCGCACGTGCGCCGCGTCGCCTGCTTCGACGCCGGCGGCGCGATGACCGCGGCCGTCGCGGCGCTCCTGGACGAGCCACTGCCCCAGCCCCCGCACCCTCCCTGGGACGTGTGGCTGCTCCACGTCCCCGGGAGGGTGCGCTTCCGTATCGTCTACCGCGTCCATCACGCCCTCCAGGACGGCGCGGGCGCGGCACACACCATGCTGGCCCTCCTGTCCGACCGGGCGACGCCGGGACCTCGGACGCACCGTGCCGCCCTGCCCACGGTGGCGGGGGCGCTGCTCGCCGGACGGTCCTGCCTGGCGGCACTGCGCCCGGCCAAGGGCTGGAACGTCCTGCGCCGTGCGCCGTCGCACCGGACCCGGTGGGCCTACGCGGACGTGCCCGAACCCCGCCTGCGCGAGCTGGCGAGGCGGTACGGCGCCACCGTCAACGACGTGTGCCTGGCGGGGCTGGCGGGCGCGCTCGGACGCTGGTACGGCACGCTGCCGGAGAACCGGCCGGTCCCGGAGCTGACGGTCCTGTTGCCCATGTCCGTGCGCCAGGACCACCAACGGCACGCGCCGGGCACGTCGACCACGGCGCATCATCTCGCTCTCGCCTGCCACCTCCCGGACCTGGAGCAGGCCGTGCGCCACGTGCACCGGCAGACCCGGCCGGTACGCACCCACCGGGTCCGCGACGTGTACCGGTTCGCGCTGGGACTGCTCCCGGCGGCGCTGGGGCGCCACGCCGCCGGCGCCCTGCTGGGCGGGAGAGGGGCCCCGCTGGTCGTCAGCAGCATCACCCTGCCCGCCGACTTCACCTGCTTCGGCGGAAAGCTGAGCGCCGCGTCCCTGATCTGCGACCTCTACGGCGGCCGGCTGGGGTACCTCTCCTTCACCCGCGCCGCGGGCGTCGTCCGGTGCGGTCTCGTCCACGATGACGCGCTGCCCTACGCGTCGGCGGTTCCCGGCCTGTGGCGCGAGGCCCTGGGGGCGGGTGCCGCGGCAGACCCCGTCGGACCGGAACGGTCCGGTTGACCGGCAGCCGTCCCGGGCGCGGGCCTTCGCCCGGTGCCGTACGGCGGGGGCGGGCGGCCGGGGCAGGCCCCTCGGGGCGGCGGGAAGGCCAGTGGAGGGCAGGAGAGATCAGGAGAGGTCAGGAGAGCTCTCGCCGAGTGCGGCGACGGCGGCCGGGCCGTACCCCGCGTCGGTCAGGGGCCGGCGGATGTCGCGGTCGAGGTCGGGCAGGTAGCCGACCAGGACGTCGGCGGGACCGTGGAGCCGCGCCCGGCCGAGGGCGGCCGGGAGCAGCACGGTCTGTGCCCGGCCCAGCTCCCGCCGCGGGCCCCCGCAGGTGAACGAGGCCGGTGCCCCCGCGTTGCTCAGGACCTGCGCGGTGGTGAAGGTCTGGTCCAGCACGGCTCCGGCCCGTACGCGCCGGCGCTCCAGGGCGAAGTACGGGCCCGCGCACAGGATCACCCGGTCGACGCCGTCGTCCACCGGCAGTCGCAGGCCGGGGACGAAGTCGGGCCGCGGGCCGGGCTTCCACTGCTCCAAAAGCGCCTCGATGTTGACGTGCCACTGCTCGTCGTCGAGCGCGGACCCGTCCTCCATGCGGTGACGCATGGCGTGCTCCTGCACGTCGGAGGTCTGCTCGATCTCGTACACGAGCGTGCCGGGACCGAAGCTGTGCACGGTGCCCGCCGGGACGTACAGCGTCTGACCGGCACGCACGGGCAGGCGGCGCATCACGGCGTCGAAGTCCTGCTCCAGCAGGGCGCGCCGCAGCGCCGCGCGGTCCACACCGGGCTTCACACCGGCCAGCGCGGTGGCACCGGGGTCGGCCTCCAGGATGTGCCACGCCTCGGTCTTGCCGTTCGGCTCCCCCTGCTCCCGCGCGGCCTCGTCGTCGGCGTGCAGGTGGACCGGCAGCGCACCGGCCCCGTCGATGAACTTCGTCAGCAGCGGAAACCGCGGCCCCCGCCACCCCCGGCCCACCAGCCCCTCCGGGTCCCGCTCGGTCAGCTCGCGCAACGACACCCCGGCCAGCGGGCCCTCCCGCACCCGCGCCCCCTCACCGTCGACATCGCTGACCTCCCATGTCTCGGCGATCCGGCCCGCGGGCAGGCCGGTACGGCCCAGCCGGTCCGCGATGGCCCGGCCACCGAAGACGTGCTGCTTGACGGGCGTGGTCAGCCGCAGTGGATACCAGTCCATCGCCAACCCCCTACAGGACGGGCCGTCCGCCGGTGACCGCCGCGCGGGCCCCGCGGACGTGACCGTCCCGTCCGGTCGTTCCGGGCGGCGTCCGGTGCTGTGCGGGCTGGGTCACGTGCGCTCCTGCCGACGCGTGCGAAGGGCCACCCGTAGGGAGTCCGCCACCGCCGCGGGCCGGCGGTGAGGTCCGGGGGCCTCATGTCCGGCTATCCGCTTCCGGATGTTTTCATTCCTCTTCTTCCGGGGCGGACCGTCCGCCCCACCCGCCCCGCCACCGTCGGGCGCCGGCGGCAGCCTCGCCGGTCCCGTCCCGTCCGCGCCGGGCGAGAGAGCCGGGCGGGGCGGCCCCGGGTGCGCGCCGCCCGGTCCACCGGGGACGGGCGGGGCGCCTGCCCGGTGATGCGCCGCCACGTCGGCGGCGTCACCAGAGGGACGGAGACCCGCCCCGCGGTCCGGCGGACCCGCCGCCGCCCGTCAGGCAGAACGCTGCGCGGTGGCTTCCCGGTTCCGGCGCGGACGCCGCCGGCGCCGTACGCGGCGCAGCCGGTCCCGCAGCCCGGTCAGCCGGGGCCGGCGGGCACGCTGCTCGCGGGTGTGACGGTCCAGTTCCTCCAGCAGGCGGCGCGAGCGGTGTTCGGTGTCCATCTCGTCCAGGATGCGGTTGACCTCGGTCAGGACGGCGCCGTGCAGCTGCCACTGCCGGGGGTTGCGCCGCACCTCGTCCAGCAGCAGGTCGGCGAGTTTGTCCCGAGTGATCGCGGCCTGCCGCAGCTCGGCGGAGAGACGTTCCTCCGCGGACTCGGCGTTCTCGCTGACGCTGGTGGTGACCAGGACCGCGAAACTCACCACGGCATCGGCGATCTCGGACAGCAACTGCTCGACGGTGGAGCCGATCTCCGGCGGGAGCAGGGCCTCCGGTTCGCGTTCCTTCGCCAGGTCGGTGAAGGTGCGCGCGAGTACCCGCAGGACCACCGTGCAGATCTCCAGCGTGTCCAGCCCCGTACGCAGCACCACCCGGTGCAGCAGCCCCTCGCGCACGCGCGGGTTGAGCCGCAGACTGTCCTCCGCCTGCCGCAGCGCCTCGTCCACCTCGACGATGGCGTGGTCGAGCCGGCGGGCCTCGTGCAGCCGCTCCGCCGCGCGGTGGTACAGCGTGTGGCCGGCGGCCTCCTCGCCCAGGCGCAGCATCAGCTGCCGCACCCGCCGGGCCAGTCCCTCGATCGACTCGCCGGCCTGTTCCACCCAGACCGGAGGCGCCAGGAGCAGGTTGAAGGCCAGGCCGACGACCGCCCCGATCAGCGTCTCCACCACCCGGGCCCAGGCCAGCGCCCCGTGCGCGGTCACCCCGAGCACCAGCATCGCGCTGATCGCCACCTCGGCGACGAACTCGTGCGCCCGCACCAGGTGCCCGACGCCCAGCGCCGCCACGATCACCAGGGCCAGGCTCCACCAGCTCAGCCCCACCACCACGCTGAAGGCGATGGCGACCAGGACACCGGCCACCACCGCGTTGACGCGGCGGACGCTCATCTTGAGCGTCGCGTACAGGGTGACCTGGACGACCAGCAGCGCGGTGAGGGGCGCGGTGAGCGGCGCCGCCGACTTGTCGGGGGACAGCCGCACCGCGATGACATAGGCGATCGACGCCGCGGCGGCCGAGCGCAGCGCCTGCACGACCAGGGGATCCCGGTACGCCTTCCGTGCCGCCCGCGCGGCTGTTTCGACCCTCTCACGTAGATCACGCATCCTCGGGCTGTTCCCCTTCCCCAGGCGCATCGAACGTATCCGGACAGGACGGTAACCGGACGCAGGAGATCCGGAACGTTCCCGCGCCCGGCGGACGTGCGGCCGAAACGCCGTGGCGCCTGGTGGGCGGGGCTTTGGGCAGCCGTCTCGGTGGCCGGAACTGGACCCTGAGGAAAACCTCAGCGATCTCGCCGGGTTGTCCGCACCCCAAGACGGAGGCTGTCCGCATGGCGGTCGCGGTGACCGCCCGGCAGCCTTGGACCATGCGCCATCACACCCAGCGACACCGGACCCGGACCACCCTCGTCCCGCTCGCCGCCCTGGCCGTCCTCGGCACGGCGGCGGCCGGCACCGCGGCCGGGGCGGCGCACCCGGCCGCCTGCCCCGCGGCGGTGGCCGGCCCGCACGCCGGGTCCGCCACGGCGGCCGTGGCGGCCCTGGACCGGGCCGCCCACCCGCTGCGCACCGTCGAGCCGGGCGGCGGCACCCGCGACCTGCGCCCCCTGGACCGGATGATCGGTGACGCCCGTGTCATCGGAGTGGGGGAGGCCACCCACAGCTCGCATGAGTTCTTCGCCCTGAAGGACCGCCTCTTCCGCCACCTCGTGGAGACGAAGGGATTCCGCACCTTCGCCCTGGAGGCCCCCTGGAGCACCGGCCTCAGACTGAACGACTACGTGCTGCACGGCGAGGGAGACCCCCGGCGGATCATGCGGGAGGAGTTCCAGCGCGACTACCTGTGGTGGAACAACACCGACTACCTGCGCCTGGTCCAGTGGATGCGGGCCTACAACCTCCGCCATCCCGGCGACCCCGTCCGGTTCATGGGCGACGACATCGCCTGGACCGGGCCCGAACTGTACGACGAGGTCACGGACTACGTGGCCGCGGCCCGCCCGGCGCTGCGCGATCGCTTCGAGGAGCTGTACCGCGGGCTGCGCCCCACCGTGGCGACCGGGGCGTACATCGAGCGGTACCTGGGCAGGCCGTACGCCGAGCGCGTGGAGATGGCCGACCGCACCGGTGAGGCGCTGCGGCTGCTGGCACGGCAGGGGCCGCGCGGGGATCGCGACCGCGAGGCGTACGACCGGGCCCTCCAGTACGCCACCGTGATCGACCAGACGGCACGGCAGTACGCCTTCGACCTGGCGGACCCCGCGCAGATCGCCGCGGCCATGCGCTACCGCGACGAGGCGATGGCCGCCAACGTGGCCTGGTGGCACCGCCACACGGGTACCAAGGTGCTGCTGTCCGCGCACGACGCCCACATCGGCTACGAGCCGGCGGACCCCGCCCACTACCCGAAGACGCAGGGCGCCTTCCTGCGCGACCGTCTCGGCGCCGGATACCTGAGCGTCGGGGTCACCTTCGCCCGGGGCTCGTTCAACGCCACCGGACCCGACGGCGCCATCCGGCGCTGGACCCTGGGCCCCGCGGACCCGGGCGGCAACGAACGGACGCTGGACCGGGTACGGCACCGCGACTACGTGGTGGATCTGCGCACCGTCGCCCCGCCCGCCGGGGACTGGCTGCGGCAGGCCCGGCCGACGCGCGGCATCGGCACCGACTACCCGGACGGCCCGTACGACGTCGCGCTCGCCCGCAGTCACGACGTGCTGATACACCTGCACCAGGTCCGGGCGGCCACACTGCGCGACCGGTGACCGCCGCCCGGGCCGGTCAGGCGGACAGCTTGTCGAGGAAGGCGGCCAGATGGCCGGTGGTCCGCGCGATCTGTTCCTCCACAGTGAGGCTCTCCTCGAAGCGCGTGCCGGTCTCGGGCACCTTCCTGCCGCGCAGGTACAGAGAGCACGCGAGGTCGGCGCACATGTACAGACCGACCGAGTTGCCCTCGCGGCCCGCCGGTCCGGCCTTGCGCGCGGTCATCAGAGAGACGCCGCCGCGCGGATGCGACGTCAGGCACAGCGAGCACATGCTGCGCTGGAGCAGGCCGCGCCGGGCGGGCTGGAAGCGCAGGGCCACCCCGACGAGCCGGTCCCCGCGTTCGGTGACCAGATAGCTGCGGTCGGGTGCCCCGGGATCCCGCCAGCCGAGGAAGTCGAGGTCGTCCCACGGCCGTTCGGCGAGATCGCGGGGTATGGCCAGACGTCCGGCCTCGCCTTTTGAGCAGTTGATGAAGGAGCCGCGGATGTCCCGCTCGGTGAGGGGCCGCATGAGATGCCTCCGGGGTCGGTGGGGAAACGAAAACCTAGGGGCCCTAGGTTCGCTCACGGTAACCAGCCACCCGGGGAGCGGGCCAATCGATTTCCACCGGCGTCTCAGGGGGCGTCCCCGGGCTCCGGCGGCCAGACGCCCGGGGCGAGCACACCGAGCGCGTAGGCGCGGGCGACCAGTTCGGTGCGGTTGGCCGCGTTCCACCGCGCGGACAGGCGGCGCAGGTGGTACGTCACCCCGTCCGGCGTCAGTCCGGTCTCCCGGGCGGCGCGCGCCGTGGTGGCGCCCCGGGCCAGCAGGGCGAGGATCCGCACCTCCACCGGCGAGACCCGCACGGGCGGCTCGGCCCCCGGCCGCCGCTCGCCCCGCACCCGCAGCATCACCAGCAGCGCGGGCGTGTCGTCCGCGGTGTCACTGACCGGGTCCGCCGTCAGCTCGCCGTACCGTTCCCCGCCGCCGGGGGCCGGCCAGCGCACGGACACCTGATAGCGGGAGCGGTGCCGCAGCCGCAGCGCCTGCGCGATCCGCTCCACCTGGCCGGCCTCCCGCGGGCTGAACAGCTCCAGCACGCCCCGGCCGCGCAGCCGCCCCGGTGTCGTGCCGCACTCCGCCGCCATCGCGGGGTTGGCCAGCAGCACCGCGCCGTACACGTCGCACACCGCCACCGGCACCGCGACCCGGTCGAAGAGCGTCAGGGCCCGGTTGCGCCAGATCACGGCACCCTGCCCCTGCATGTCCACGCGCACCTCCTGCCACGGGGCGCCGCCGCACACAAGGGCGACACGCCCGCGGGCACTACACAATCATGTAGTGCGGCGGGACGGCCCGCGGGGTCCGGTCGATCAGGCTGGAGCGCAGTACGTCCGTACCGTGAAAGGCAGTTGACGCGCATGCCCCCCACCGCGCCGCACCCCCGTCCCGCAGCCGGCACCCCCGAGGTGCCCGTCGTCGACATCTCCGCCACCGGCCCCGGCCGCACCCCCATCCAGCAGGTCATGGGCCTGATGCGGGAGCACGGTCCGGTCCTGGTGCGCAGGCTGCACGGACGGGACACGCTGTTCGTCGCCGACCTTCGCCTCGTGACCGACCTCGCCGACGACGAGCGGTTCGCCAAGCACATCGGGCCCGCCCTGGAGAACGTCCGCGAGTTCGCCGCCGACGGCCTGTTCACCGCGTACAACGACGAACCGAACTGGGCCAAGGCGCACGACATCCTCATGCCCGCCTTCGCGCTCGGTTCGATGCGGACCTACCACCCCGTGATGCTGACCGTGGCCCGGCGGCTCGTCGACAGCTGGGACCGCGCCGCCCGCGCCGGGCGGCCGGTCGACGTACCCGACGACATGACCCGGATGACCCTGGACACCATCGGGCTGGCCGGATTCGGCTACGACTTCGGCTCCTTCACCCGCGACGAGCCCCACCCCTTCGTCGCCTCGATGGTCCGCTGCCTGGAATGGAGCATGACCCGCCTGGCCCGCACCCCCGGCCAGGACCACTCGGCGGCCGACGCGGCCTTCCGCGCCGACGCCGCCTACCTCGCCCGGGTCGTCGACGACGTCATCGCCTCCCGCACCGGCACCGACCAGCGTGCGGCCCGCGACCTGCTGGGCCTGATGCTCACCGCCGAGCACCCCGCCGACGGCACCACGCTGGACGCCGCCAACATCCGCAACCAGGTCATCACCTTCCTCATCGCCGGCCACGAGACGACCTCCGGCGCGATGTCCTTCGCCCTGTACTACCTCGCCAAGCACCCGGCCGTGCTCCAGCTCGTCCAGCGCGAGGTGGACGAGCTGTGGGGCGACCAGCCCGACCCCGAGCCGACGTACGACGAGGTCGGCAGGCTCGCCTACACCCGCCAGGTCCTCAACGAGGCGCTGCGCCTGTGGCCGACCGCCGCCGCGTTCAGCCGCCACGCCCTGACGGACACGCTGCTGGGCGGGCGCGTCCCGCTGCGGGCCGGACAGGGCGTCACCGTGCTCGCCCCGATGCTCCACCGCCAGCCCGTCTGGGGCGACAACCCCGAGCTGTTCGACCCCTCCCGGTTCACCGCCCAGGCGGAGGCGGCCCGCCCGGTGCACGCCTTCAAGCCGTTCGGCACCGGTGAACGCGCCTGCATCGGCCGGCAGTTCGCCCTCCACGAGGCGACGATGCTGCTGGCGATGCTGGTCCACCGCTACCGGCTGCACGACCACGCCGGGTACCGCCTGACGGTGAAGGAGACCCTCACCCTCAAACCCGAGGGCTTCACCCTCACCCTCACCCGCCGCACTCCCGCCGACCGCGCGCACCCCGCGCTACCCGGAGCGGCCACCGGGAAGGGCGCCGGGACCGGGGCCGGTACGGCGGCCGCTCTGCCCGCCCGCGTCCGCCCCGGCACCGGCGCGCTGTTCCTGCACGGCAGCAACTACGGCACCTGCCGCGAGTTCGCCGCCCAGCTCGCCGACGAGGCCGCGGCGCTCGGCTGCACGACCGAGGTGGCGCCGCTGGACGCGTACGCGCAGGGGCTGCCCGCCGACCGCCCGGTGATCATCACGGCGGCGTCCTACAACGGCCGCCCCACCGACGACGCCACCGCGTTCGCGGCCTGGCTGGAGGGCACGGCGGACCTGTCCGCGGTGACGTACGCCGTACTCGGTGTCGGCGACCGCAACTGGGCCGCGACCTACCAGCACGTCCCGGCCCGCATCGACGACCGCCTCGCAGCCCTGGGCGCCGCCCGGCTCCTCGACCGCACCGCCGCCGACGCCTCGGGCGACCTCACCGGCGCCGTCCGCGACTTCACCGCCCGGCTGCGCACCGCCCTGCTGGAGCGGTACGGCGACCCGGACGCGACCGCCACGGCCGCCGGACCGACCGCGGCCTACGAGGTCCGCGCCCTGACCGGCGGCCCCCTGGACGCCCTCGCCGAGCGGCACGGCCTGGTGCCCATGACCGTCACCGAGACCCGCGACCTGACCGCCCCCGGACATCCGCGCCGCAAGCGGTTCGTCCGCCTGGCCCTGCCCGACGGTGTCACCTACCGCACGGCCGACCACCTGGCCGTCCTCCCCGCCAACGATCCGGCCCTCGTCGAACGCGCCGCCGCCGCGTTCGGGGTCGGCCTCGGCACCGTGCTGGACATCCGCCCCACCCGCCCCCGCCGCGACGGCCTCGCGGTGGACCGCCCGCTGACGGTGCGCGAGCTGTTCACCCACCACGTGGAACTCGGGCAACGCCCCACGCCCGACCGGCTCGCCGCCCTCGCCGCAGCCAACCCCTGCCCGCCCGAGCGCGCGGCCCTGGCCGCCCTCACCGACGATCCGCGCACCCTCGTCGAGCTCGTCGAGGACCACCCCGCCCTGCGCGGCGCCCTGGACTGGTCGGCGCTCCTGGACCTCCTCACCCCGCTGCGCCCCCGCCACTACTCCATCTCCTCCTCACCCGCCGTCAGCCCCTCTCACGCGGACCTGATGGTCTCCGTGCTCCAGGCCCCGGCCCGCTCCGGCAAGGGCCTGTACCGGGGCACCGGATCCGGCCATCTGGCCGCCGTCCGGCCCGGCGACACGGTGTACGCCCGCGTCCAGCCGTGCCGGGAGGCGTTCCGCGTCGACGCCGCCGACACCCGCGCGCCGGTCGTCATGGTGGCCGCGGGCACGGGCCTGGCCCCCTTCCGCGGGGTGATCGCCGACCGCGTGGCCGCCCTCGCCGCGGGCGCCTCGCCAGCCCCCGCCCTGCTGTACTTCGGCTGCGACGCCCCCGGCGCCGACTTCCTGCACGCCGACGAGCTCCGCGCCGCCGAGGCCGCGGGAGCCGTCTCCCTCCGTCCCGCCTTCAGCGCCGCTCCCGAGCGCGGCATCTCCTTCGTGCAGCACCGCATCGCCGCCGAGGCCGAGGAGGTGTGGGCCCTGCTGGACGCCGGTGCCCGCGTTCACGTCTGCGGCGACGGCGCCCGTATGGCACCCGGCGTGCGGGAGGCGTTCCGTACGCTGCACCGCAAGCACACGCCCGGCGCAGACGACCAGGCCGCGGCGGAGTGGCTCGACGGGCTGATCGCGGCCGGGCGGTACGTGGAGGACGTGTACGCCGCCGGATGACCGGGCGGCCGCCGGGCGCCGCCCGGCCGCCCGGGGGAGCCCCTGGGGGAGCCGTTTGGCTCATCCCATGGATCAAGTAATGGTCCAAAGGCGCGTCCGGTGCCCGCCCGCGCCCCGCCGACGTTTCGCCGGCCGTGCGCGGAGGTACTCGGTGGCGCCCCGACGACCGACGCGACAGCAAGGGAGTGCGCCGTGACCGACCACCGCCTCGAGGGGCCGGGTGAGAACGGGGTCCCCATTCCGCGGGACATGCCGGACCAGCAGGCAGACGCCGGTGAGGACCCCTGGGAGGTCGCCCCCGGCCTCGCGGCCCGCCGGGGGCACACCGGTGCGGACGACGAGAGTCCGGACGACGACAGCGCCGACGCCGCGGAACCGGCCGACGCGGCCGTCCCCGACGTACCCGACACGGACGAAGCGGGGACGGGCCGCCAGGGGGCACCCCACTCCGGTTCTGTGAACCCCGACCACCCCGTGCCCGACGAGTCCTCCGGCTGACCGCGGGCGCGCGGGGCGCCGTCCCCCGCGCCCGGCCGGCTCCGGCGCGGCGGCGGTCAGCCGGCCTTGCGGTCAGCCGACCTTGCGGCCCCGCATCGGCACGGTCTGCGCCCCCGCGCCCTCCTGAAGGCCCTGGAGGAATTCCCGCAGCACCTCCGTCGCCGCGCGCTCCGGCCACCAGTCGAGCTCGGTCCGCGCGCGCGTCCAGTCCATCAGGGGCAGCCTCAGCACCGCGTCGAACAGATGCGGCGAGGCGGGCAGCAGGTGCAGGCCCCACGCGGCGGCGATCGCCGAGCGGGCGGCGGAGCGGGGCAGCCGCACCCGGCGGGTGCCGAGCATCTCGCCCAGCAGCTCGGCGTCGACCGGTGGATCGGCCGCCAGGTTGAACGGGCCCCGGACGTCTGAGCGGACGGCGAGCCGGTAGGCGCGCGCCGCGTCGTCGGTGTGCAGGGCCTGAACCCGCAGCCCCGGCACGTCCGGCAGGAAGGGCAGCAGCTCGGGACGGGCCAGCGGGCCCGGCAGGAAACGCCCGCCGAAGATCCGGCGCTGCTCGCTCGCCGACTCCCGCTTGAAGAGGAACGCGGGCCGCATCCGGACCACCCGGATGCCGGGATGGTCCCGCTCGAAGGTGTCCAGGGCACGCTCCAGATACGCCTTCTCCCGGCAGTAGGCGGCGTCCGGCCAGCCGTGCGTCGGCCACGACTCGTCCACCGGGTGGTCCTTCGGCCCCGGCGAGTACGCGCCCACCGACGACGCGTGCACCAGGGCCGGCACTCCCGCCGTGGCCACCGCCTCGAACACCCGGATGGAGCCGAGGACGTTCGTCCGCCAGGTCGTCGCGGGGTCGTGCGTGGGCTGGAACGCCCAGGCCAGATGCACGACGGCGTCGGCGCCCGAGAAGTGCCCGACCAGATCGGCGTGCTCGGAGGCCACGTCGACGGCGGCCCAGTCCGTCTTCGGAGGCGACCAGTCGGGGAGCCGCCGGGCCAGGCCCAGCACGGATCCCACCTCGGGGTCCTCCGAGAGCAGACGTACGACACTGGTGCCCACGTTGCCGGTGGCGCCCGTGACCACGATCCTGCTGCCCGTTCCGCTGCTCACTGCCCGCTCCTCTCGGCCGTCGGTGCGGCGGGATCACCGGGTACCCCCGGCGTCCCCGATCCACGCGGGGCGCGCCTGAACGCCGGAGCGGGCGGCGGGCGGAGGACGCACGGAGGATGCGCCGGTGCGGCCGGAAAGACCGGGAAAGGCAGGTACGGCAGGGAGGGCCGGTACGGCGGGAAAGGGCAGATCTGGCGGGAAGAACGGAGAAGAGAAGAGCCCCGACCGGACGGGGGGATCACGGTCGGGGCCGTTCGGGGTGGGACACGGATGGCGGTCGCCTCTCGGCGAAAGGCTCCACAGGGCTTCAGCCGAACGATCGTCCCTGTGGGCTGTTGATGAGGCCCGGGGACACTGTCCCATCCGTACCCACGCCCTGTTCAACGGGGAGCGGGGCCCGCGTGTTCCGCGAACTGTCCCGTTGTGGGGTGATCCGCGTCACTCCGCGTCACTGGTCCCGGGTGTCCGGTACGGTCTCCGCCCACAGGTTCTCCGCCTGGAGCAGCAGAGTGCCCAGCACCGCCGCCCGCGCCGCCTCCTGCCCGGCGTGTTCCCGCAGTCCCTCCTGCAACCGCAGGTGCAGTTCTTCCAGCGCCGCCTCCGCCGGGCCCTCGGCAGAGGTGTCCGGCCCCGCGCCCAGCAGCCGGCCGGCGTCCGCGTGGCAGGCGTCACCGATCAGCTCCAGCAGCCGCGCGTACAGCTCCAGCACCGGCCCCTCGGGCGGAGCCGGGGTCCGGTTCTCGTCGGCCGCCACCGCCAGGGTCCGGATCAGCGCCGTCATGTGCCCGGTGACCCGGCTCCACCGCTGGTCCTCCTGCTCGGGCGGCACCGCCGCGGGGGCGCGGTGCAGGGCACGCAGCGGGCCGTACGTCAGCCGCAGGCTCTCCTGGCTCCAGCCGCGCGCCGAGCGCAGCGCGTCGAGGCGGTGCTGCAACCGCGTGGCGGCGCTCGACCAGCCGGCGGCGGTCTGCGCGTCCCACGCGCACTCCCGCAGATCGGCGGCGACGGAGTGCAGGACGTCACCCGTGTCGCGGGCGAGCGCCGCGAGGTTCTCCCGCACGTCGCGCAGATGGATCGGAGGCAGCACCAGCGCGTTGACGGCGACGCCGATGACCGCGCCGAGCGCCGCCTGCCCGACCCGGTGCCCGACCGCGGAGGCGGAGACGGCGCCGGAGGCCAGGGTGAACACCGCGGTGGTCGCCGCGTAGACGCCCTGCTGGCCGAAGCGGTGCCAGTTGGCGGCCAGCATCAGCAGCGGCAGGCACAGCGCGAGCGCGCCCGTGGTGTCGTCGGTGACCGCCTGGGCCCCGGACGCGACCAGCGTCCCGGCGCACATCGCGGTGAACAGCTGCGTCGCCTGCCGTACCGAGCTGTACACGGTGGCCTGCACCAGCACCACCGCCACCCAGGGCGCCATCAGCGCCATGGGATCGCCCATCCAGAGCTGTGCCACGCACCAGGCGAGCAGTCCCGCCCCGGCGGCCTTCAGCGACTGCACGACCAGATCGCGCTCCCGGCCCGGCCCGTGCCACGCGGCCCGCGCGGCCCGGCCCACGGCGACCGCCTCCCGCCGCACCGTGTCCGCCGGGCGTGCGCCCCGGACCGCCTCGCGGAGCCCGCGCGCCCAGGCCGGCCCGCCGTCCGCGCCGTCGGGAGTGTCCGCACTGTCCGGGCGTTCCGGCTCCGGGGGCCCGGCGTTCCCGGGCCGGTTGCCGCCGGCCGGCCGATCGCCGGCGGGCCCGGCGCCGGCCGCCCGAGCGCCCGGAGCCCCCGAGTCCGCCGGCCGGCCGTCGCCGGCCGCCGCTTCGTCCGCGTCCCCCCGGTTGGGTACCGCACCTCGTGGCCCGGCTCGCCGGGCCGTCCGCCGCACGGCCCGGGCCGTGCGTCCCACCGTCTCCCTCACACGCGTCATAGAGTGCCGGGTTTCCGCGTGACCGGGTGTTTCATGCCAGCGGGCTGTCGGCCAGGGAGGCCAGCAGGTGCGCCGGATCGGCGTAGACCGCGGCCGCGCCCGCCTCCTCCAGGTCGGCGCGCGGGATGCCGCCGCACAGCACACCCACGCAGCGCACCCCGGCCCGGCTGCCCGCCCGCATGTCCCAGACGGTGTCGCCGACGAACACCGCCCGCTCGGCGGGCACCCCGGCCAGTTCCAGGGCGTGTTCCACCGGTTCCGCCGCGGGCTTGCCCGCGTCGACGTCGTCGGCGCTCGCGGTGGCGGTGATCGCGTCGTCGGCGTCGATGGCCCGGCGCAGCGCGCTGAGCTCGGCGCCGCCCGCCGAGGTGGCCAGCACCACCTTCCAGCCGTCGCCGGCCAGGCGCCGCAGCAGCTCTCCGGCTTCCGGCAGCGCGGGCAGCCGGTCGAAGTACTGCCCGTACAGCGCCTTGTGCGCGGCGCTCAGCTCGGCGTCCTGGTCCTGGTCGCGGTCGTCGCCGAGCAGCTGGCCGATGAGGTCCGTGGAGGACAGGCCCACGGCCCGGTGGACGGCGTGCATGGGCACCCGGTGACCGGCCTGCCGGAACGCCTCCCACCACGTCACGACATGCAGATGATTGGTGTCGACGAGGGTCCCGTCGACGTCGAACACGGCCGCCCGTTCCATGCACCGGTCCTTTCCTCGTACTGGTGTCCCGTCAGGGTCGGCCTCGGGTACCACGCCCGCGGCCCGCCACTCCGGACGGCGTCCGGCCTTCCCGGGTCCAGGCCAGCAGGTCCTCCAGCGGCCAGGTGGTGACCACCCGTTCCGGCGGCACCCCGCACTCCTGCGCCCGCGCGCAGCCGAGGATCTGCCAGTCCAGCTGGCCGGGCGCGTGCGCGTCGGTGTCGAGGGAGAACAGCACCCCCGCCGCCACGGCCCGGCGCAGCAGCCGCCTGGGCGGGTCGAGCCGCTCGGGACGGCTGTTGATCTCCAGGGCCGTGCCGGTCTCGGCGCACGCCGCGAACACCTCGTCGGCGTCGAACTCCGACTCCGGCCGTCCCCGCCCGCTCAGCAGCCGCCCCGTGCAGTGGCCGAGGACGTCGGCGTGCGGATCGCGTACGGCCGCCACCATGCGGCGGGTCATCGCGCGCGCGTCCATGCGCAGCTTGGAGTGCACGGACACCACGACGACGTCGAGCCGCTCCAGCAGCTCCGGTTCCTGGTCGAGGGAGCCGTCCTCCAGGATGTCGCACTCGATGCCGGTCAGCAGGCGGAACGGCGCCCAGGTCTCGTTGAGCCCCGCTACCACCTCCAGCTGCTCGCGCAGCCGCTCGGCGGACAGGCCGCGGGCCACCGTCAGCCGCGGCGAGTGGTCGGTCAGCGCCGCCCACTCGTGGCCCAGGCGTGCGGCGGCCCGGCCCATCTCCTCGATCGGGCTGCCGCCGTCGGACCAGTCGGAGTGCAGGTGGCAGTCACCGCGCAGCAGGGCCCGCAGCCGCTCCCCGCCCCGGGGCGCGGGCGCGGACGCCGCCTCGTCCTCCAGCTTCTCCAGGTAATCCGGCCGCCGGCCGGCCAGGGCCTCCCGCACCACCTGTGCCGTCTTCGGGCCGACCCCCTTCAGAGACTCCAGCGACCCGGCCGCGGCCCGCTGCCGGACCTCCGCCTCGGGCAGGCCGGACAGCACCCGGGCGGCGGTGCGGAAGGCGCGGACGCGGTACGACGGTGCCAGGGACCGCTCCAGCAGGAAGGCGATCCGGTCCAGGGCCTCGACGGGATCCATCACCACCTCCTGTGCCGCCTCGCCCCTCCAGGGTTCCCCAGCCTCCGGCGGCCCGCACGGCGGACCTCCCGGTTTGCCCGTGCCGCGCCGGGGTACTGCGATGCCCCGTCATCGCGCCCCACCGACCAGGAGGTCGCCCATGCCCGCCCCCGCCCCGTCCGCCGCCAAGGTGGCCGTCGTCACCGGTTCCGACTCCGGGATCGGCCGCGCCACCGCCGTCCGCCTGGCCGAGGCGGGGATGGACATCGGCATCACCTGGCACACCGACGCCGAGGGCGCCGAGCGGACCGCCGAGGAGGTGCGGGCCCTGGGGCGGCGGGCCGAAACGGCACGGGTGGACCTGTCCCGGCTGCCCGAGGCCGCGGACACCGTCGACGAGCTGTGCGAGCGGCTCGGCCGTATCGACGTCCTGGTCAACAACGCCGGTACGGGCACGGCGACGCCCTACCTCGACCTGACTCTGGACGACCTGCGGCACGTCCTCGACGTGGACCTGGCCGGTCCCTTCCTGTGCGGTCAGCGGGCCGCGCGGCGCATGATCCGGCAGGGCGACGGCGGCCGGATCGTGAACGTCACCTCGGTCCACGAGCACCAGCCGCGGGTGGGCGCCGCGCCGTACTGCGCGGCCAAGGGGGGCCTCGGACTGCTCACGCAGGTCATGGCCATCGAGCTCGCCGAGCACGGCATCACCGTCAACGCGGTCGCGCCCGGCGAGATCGCCACCCCGATGACCGGCCAGGAGGACACCGACCCGCACACCGAGCACCGGCCCGGCGTGCCGCTCGGACGGCCCGGAGACGCCCGCGAGGTCGCCGCGGTGATCGCCTTCCTCGCCGGGCCCGACGCCTCGTACGTCACCGGCGCGTCCTGGAGCGTGGACGGCGGCATGCTGCGGATGGGCCCGATGGCCGGATCGCACCTGACCGGCGACGACTGGCGGCGCCCCTGAAGGGTCCGCCGCGCGACCGCGCACCAGCCCGGCGGCCGCCCCGGCTTCCCTTCGCGTCCGCCGCCGGCGCGGCTTTTGCTACGGGGACCGGCTCGTCTGCGGCGCCGGGCGGCCGAGGTGGCGCGTGCCCCCTCGGCGGTGACGGGGAGCGAGCACGACGGCGGCCGGCCCGGTGGCGTGCCGGCCGCGGGAGTCGAACGCGTCCGCGGGTGTGCCGGGCCTCCTGCGTCGACCCCCGCGTCTTCGGACTTCGCAGATGGTGCGAGACGGACATAATGGTGTGTTGCGCTCTAGGCTCTCTGTATGACCGAAATCGCGAGCCTGCACATCACCCATCCGCGGATCACGGTGCTCGGCGTGCAGCCGGCGAGGCCCCCGTTCCGGATCGTGGAGATCGACGGCCAGGTGGTCGGTGAGGCGAGGACCCTCATCGACGTGCTGGAGGCCGCCGCCGCGTTCGGCATCACGGTCCACGACCTGGACGATCCCGAGTCGGTCCGCTGGGTGGGCGGCGACAAGTTCACCTGGACCCGGCGTTAGGGCCCCTCCGACGGCTACCGCACAGGGCGCGCCCCCCCCCCCGGCACCGCCTTCGCGCTTCGCGCCGGGCGGAGCGGCGCCGGACGGGCCCGCCGCGCAACCCGAACCGCGCGCCGCGCGGGCGTTTCCCCGGGCCCGGCGGGTTCGGCGGCCGCCCCGGCCTCAGGGCGCGGGCCTGCGCGCGTGCACCGCGCGGCTCAGGCGCCGCCCCAGCAGGAGGTAACCGACCAGCGCCCCGGTGGTGTTGAGGATGACGTCGTCGATGTCGAAGGCGCGGCCGGTGACCAGCGCTCCCTGCGCGAACTCCACCAGCAGCATCACCAGGGCGGTCAGCGCCAGCACGCGCAGCAGGCCGCGGGTCCGCGGGGCGACGACCGGGACCAGCACACCGAAGGGCACGCCGAGCAGCACGTTGCCGCCGATCTGCTTGACGGCGTCGCGCAGCGCCGGCTGGTCCAGGTACGCCTCCAGAGAGCGGCCGGGGTGCAGGTTCGTGTGGGTCAGCGATTCCGAGGCGGGGGAGGGGTGCAGGGTGAGCCGGGCCAGGACCACCGCGAACGCCACCATGAACACGAACGCGCACGCCATCGCGAGCAGGCGCAGGGGGAGGGGCAGCGGGCGCCGTTCCGGCCGGGCGGGTTCCTGCGCCTTGGGGGCGCGGGGGCGCGGCAGGAAACGCGGCCGTGAGACTGCGCGGGCCATGAGTGTCCTCCAGACGTCGGCTTCCCTGCGTGAGAAGTGTTGACCGCTGCGTGAGGGACCGGTTACCCGCCGGGGCGCCGCCGATGCCGCGCCGTCCCGGCCGGCTCGCTCACTTCCCGTACGACACCCGCACCTCCTTGAACCCCAGGGATCGCAGCAGGCCCTGGAGCATGCCGGTGGTGTTGCTCTCGGCGCGCGCGGTGAGCCCGCTGTCCTCGGCGGCGTCCGCGATATGCCGCGCGGCGAGTTGCTGCACGGCCTGCTCGCTGTTCGGGTTGTCCGAGAAGAGGTCGCCGAGGCGGTCCAGGAGGCCGCGCTGCTTGGAGACGGCGTAGGAGCGGTCGGGGTCCAGGGCCGGGGTGCCGAGCGCGGCGTGCGGCAGCCGCAGCGTCACCGACGTGCGGTCCCCGTTGACCCTCACGTCGTCCTCGCCGACCGCGCCGAGGTCGACATAGGCGTCGACGGTGCCCGCGCCGACGTACAGGGTGCGGGTGCCCCGGACCGCGTCCGGCAGGAGCCTGGTGTCCTTCTCCAGGTCCACGACCACCTGGAAGGTGCCGGACGCGGCCTCGTAACGGCTGATGTCCCGGACGGACTTCAGCAGCGCGGGTCCCGAGCGGTCGTGCGTCTCGCTGCCGAACAGGTCCTTCAGGCCCGGGATCACGCTCAGCCGGAGGCCCGCGAACAGCACGGCGAGCACCACCGCGAGCGCGGCCAGCGCCTTCACCCAGCCGGGCACCCGCCCGGGCAGGCCCCTGAGGGGAGTCGTCATGGCGTCGGCCCTCCTTCCTGCTGTCCGGATGCCCCTCATACGGCTTGCCAGACAGGGGAGTTGAGGCTTCCGTGCGTACCGCCCGGCCCCCTCCCCGCGCGGCGCCCGCAGCTGCCGGTCCCCCGAGGGCCGCGACCGGCCGAGGCGCTACCGCGCTGCCCCCCGGAAGACCGCGGACGGTGCGGGAGCCGGGTGATTCCGGGCAGTAGGCGCATGGCGGGCTCCCGGGGCGGGGAAAGACGGACCGCGCCGTCATGGCGCGCCTGCGCGGGTGCGCCGCGACGGGATGCCCTCGTCCGTGGCAGGAGGTCCCGGCCTGACATGATCACGCGAGGAGCGGTTCGTGCGAGACATCGCCGTCTTCAGCGGCAGCGCCCACCCCGAGCTGGCCGAGGAGGTCTGCGCGCATCTGGGCGTCCCGCTCAGCCCCGTCCGGGTCAGCCGGTTCGCCAACGACTGCCTGGAGGTGCAGCTCCGGGCCAACTGCCGGGAACGGGACGTCTTCCTGGTCCAGCCGCTGATCCGGCCGGTGCAGGAGCACCTCGTCGAGCTGCTGCTGATGTGCGACGCGGCCCGCGGGGCCTCGGCGGGCCGCATCACCGTCGTCATGCCGCACTACTCCTACGCCCGCTCGGACAAGAAGGACGCGCCCCGCATCTCCCTGGGCGGGCGCCTGGTGGCGGACCTGCTGGTGACGGCGGGCGCGAGCCGGGTCCTCACCGTGACCCTGCACGCGCCGCAGGTGCACGGCTTCTTCTCGGTGCCCGTGGACCATCTGCACGCCCTGCGGGAACTGGCCGCCCACTTCCGGCGGTACGACCTGTCCCGCACCACCGTCGTCTCACCGGACCTCGGCAACGCCAAGGAGGCCGCCGCGTTCGCCCGGCTGGTCGGCGCTCAGGTGGCCGCGGGTGCCAAGCAGCGCTACGCCGACGACCGGGTGACCATCACCTCCGTGATCGGCGACGTCGCCGGGCGGGACGTCATCGTGCTCGACGACGAGATCGCCAAGGGCAGTACGGTCCTGGAGCTCCTGGACCGGCTGCGGGAGGCGGGCCCGCGCTCGATCCGTGTCGCCTGCACGCACGGGCTGTTCGCGGCGGGCGCGCTCCAGCGGCTCGGCGAGCAGCCGGACGTGCTGGAGATCGTGTGCACCAACACCGTCCCGGTCCCGGCCGGTCCCCACACGGACAAGCTGCGGATCCTCTCCGTCGCCCCCGCGCTCGCGGAGGCCGTACGGCGGATCCACAACGGCGAGTCCGTCAGCGCCCTGTTCGACCCGCCGCCCACCGCCTGACGGCTCACCCCGGTCCGCAGGCGGCCTCCAGCTGTTCGAGGACCGCCCGCAGCGTGGGATGCGGCGGCAGCACGCGGGCCAGGCCGGTGATCCGCAGGACGCGCAGCGTCAGCGGGTGGGCGCAGACCAGGTGCAGCCGCCCGCCGCGGTCCAGCACCCGCTGCCGGGCCCGGGACAGCAACCGCAGGCCGGAGCAGTCGAAGAACTCGATCCGGCCGAGGTCGAGCACGATCAGGGCCTCCGGCCGGTCCGTCTCCCGGTCCAGATGCGGGGCGATCCCGGCCGCCGCGGCGATGTCGATCTCGCCGTGGAACTCCAGCACCGTGTACGCCCGCTCGCGGCGCACGCGCAGATGCCGGGTGAGCGGTGCGGGTTGGTGCCGCACGACGGCATCGCCTCCAGCCTGCTCCCTGAACGGTGGGACCGTGGGACAGCACCGCCTGTCCTCGCCCCGCAAGTTACCCCCGACCGAGGGAATTTGAGCATGTTCGATCGACATATGTCTTCAAATTCTTGAGACGGCTCGTGTGACCTGCGGAGCGAGGGGCGGCGGGCGCCGGTGCCGCGTGTGCGGGTGGCCGAGGTCAGTCGGTCACGAGGACCAGCTTGCCCGTCGTCCGGCCGGTCTCCCCCTGCGCGTGGGCCCGGGCGGCCTCGGCCAGCGGGAAGGTCTGCGCGATGGTGGCGCGCAGCTTCCCGGACTCCACGAGACCGGCGATGGCCCGCATACCGGCGTGGTCCGCGTCGACGAGCATCCGGACCGCCCGGACGCCGAGCCGCTCGGCCTCCCGGAAGAACTCCTCCGGGCCGACCGGCAGGATCGACACCACGATGCCGCCCGGGCGCAGCACGCGCAGCGAGCGGAGGGCGGTGTCACCGCCGATCGTGTCCAGGACGGCGTCGACGTCCCGCACGGCCTCGGCGAAATCGGTCCGGCGGTAGTCGACCGGCTCGTCGACCCCGAGGGAGCGCAGGAAGTCGTGCTTGCCCGCGCTGGCGGTGCCGATCACATACGCGCCGCGCGCCTTGGCGATCTGCACGGCCACATGGCCGACGCCGCCGGCCGCCGCGTGGATCAGCACCCGCTGCCCCGGGCGGACGTCCGCCCGCTCCACCAGCGCCTGCCAGGCGGTCAGCGACACCAGCGGCAGCGCGCCCGCCTCGACGTGATCGATCCCGGCCGGTTTCGGGGCGAGCGCGCGGGCGGGGGCGATGACGTACTCGGCGTGCGAACCGTGGCCGAACGGGTAGGGCAGCATGCCGAAGACCTCGTCGCCCGGCCGGAACGCCGCCACCCCGATCCCGGCCGCCTCGACCGTGCCGGCCACGTCCCAGCCGAGCACGAAGGGCGGCTCGCCCAGGAAGCCGCCGTTGGCGCGGTGCTTCCAGTCGGTCGGGTTGACGCCGGCGGCGCGCACCCGGACCAGCACCTCGTTCGGGCGCGGCGCGGGACGCTCCAGTCGTACCTCGCGCAGGACCTCGGGACCGCCGAGGCTGTCCTGGCTGATGGCTCGCATGGTGTTCACATCGTTCATGGTGTCCCAGCCTGCCCGTCTCCGCCCGTCCTGAACACAGCGCGACGGCGGCCGTCGATGACCGTGCCATGCGGCGGTCCGGGCCCGGGCAGCGCGTGGCGGCACTCGCCCGCGGCGGCGTCCGCCCCCGCGAGCGGGGCGACCCCGCCGGATCCTCAGCGGCCTGCGTGCCCTCGGCCGTCCGGGAGCCCGCCGCCCGCCGCCCGGCTCCCGGACGGCCGAGGGGCGATTCCCGCCGGCCGTTCGCCGGGCCGCTCCGCGACCCGCGCCCGGCCCCAGCGCGCCCCTGACGCCGACGGACCTCGCCGCGCACGCCCGGACGAGCCCGCGCGCCCTCGCCCGCCGCTGCCACGAGGAGGCCGGCACCGGCCCCGGTCGCCGGCGCATCCGGCAGCGCGGACGGGGCCGGCGCCCCGGCGGCCGGAGCGGGCGGGGCCGCACACCGGCCCCGGCGGAAGCCGTCCGGCGGGGACGGGAACCGCGCTGGTCCGCAGGGTGATTCACCCGCCCCGCGCTGCCTGGCGGAGCGTGACGGAACCCTCACTTCCGCAGGTGGTTGAGATTGATCCTTTTCCGTTCGAACCCGATAAGGTTCCGATCGGCGCTGCGAGTTGACGCGATCGCGACGGCTCGGATCGCCCTGCGTACTCATGAGTGCGGTCCCCCTTGCGCACCCCCCTGATCGATCGTGTTGCTTCGAAGGATGCAGATGGAACTCGCCACTCCGCCACCTGCGGCGCGGGCCCCTGTCGCCTGGTACAGCTGGTGGCTGATGCCGCTGGGCCTGGGAGGCGGGACGGTAGCCGCCACGTTCATGAGCTCGGAGCGGATCACCGCGGCCGTCGCCGGTGTCACGGCGACGGCGGCCAGCGCTGTGTGCGTGCGCCTCCTGGTCCGCTCGCAGGCCCGGCTGCGGCGCGCGGAGCGTGACGTCCGCGTCTCGCAGGAGGAGACCACGCGGCAGTGGCAGCGGCATGTGGCGGGCCTGGAGCGCGAGTTCGCCGCCGAGCGCGCCGCCCAGGAGACGCGGCTGGCCGAGTTGGAGCGGAAGCACCAGGCGCGGCTGACCGAACAGGCCCAGAGCCACGAGGAGCGGCTGACCGAGCGGAACCGTTCCTTCGAGGAACGGCTGAGCGAGCAGGCCGCGTCCTACGAGGCCCGTCTCGCCGAGCAGGCCGACAGCGCGCGGGAGCGGCTGGCGCACCAGCTGGCCGCCGTGGCCCGGCTCGCCGACGAGCAGCTGCCCGGCGCGCTGGACCGGCTGCGCGCCGGTGACGCCATCGACGACATCCTGCCCACCGTCGAGCAGTGCGCCAAGGTCGGCGCCGAGTTGCAGGCCGAGCTGCGCAAGGTGCTGCGCACCGCCCTCATGGGCGTCGAGCGCGAGCTCGACCGTTCCACCTCCGCGGAACAGGCCGTCATCAGCATCGGCAACCGCATCCACGTCCTGACCAGCAAGCTGCGCGGACGGCTGCACGAGATGCAGGGCGAGCACGGGCGGCTGCCCGCCGTCGCCCGGGGCCTGATGGAACTCGACCAGGCGATCGGCCCCGCCGACTGCCTGGCGGCCAGCATCGGCGTGCTCGGCGGATCCGACCGCCCGGGGCGGCAGTGGCAGGAGCCGCAGCGCCTGCTGAGCGTGGTGCGCGGCGGCATCGGCCGCATCAAGGACTTCCACCGCGTCCAGGTGCGCCACCTGCCCGAACTCGGCGTCGACGGCGGCCTCGTGGACCACCTCACGCTCATCTTCGCCCACCTGCTCGACAACGCGGCCCGCTACTCGCCGCCCACCGAACCGGTGCTGGTCTCCGGCAAGGAGGTCCCCAACGGCGTCGGCATCGAGATCCAGGACTCCGGCAAGGGCCTGAGCGAGGAGAAGAAGCGCGAGGCCGAGCACGCCCTCGCGGGCACCGCGCCCGGCGCCGGTTTCGGCGGTATCACCGAGGACGCCAACATCGGCCTGCGGGTCGTCGGCATCCTCGCCCGCCGCTACGGCATCCGCGTCACCTTCACCGACTCCCCGTGGCTCGGCACCTCGGTGGTGGTCGTCGTACCGCACAAGTACTTCAGCCCGCTGCCGTCCGCCGCGCCGGCCCCCGCCGCCGTGACGGCGCGGCACGCCCCCGCGGCCCCGCCGCCCGGGCCGTCGGACGCGCCGGCCGCGGCGGCCGGCGCCGCGGAGACCACCCCCGGCGGGCTGCCCCGGCGCAGAAGCCGGCGCGGCGACGGCGACCGCCCCCGGCCGGCCGGGCGTACCGAGCGGACCACGCGGGGCAGCTTCGCCGCCGTCCCGCCGGACGCCTCCTTCGCCGGTCTCGCCGCCTTCGCCACCGCCGGCCGGGACGCCGGCGACACCCCCGGCCCGGCCGGCGACCGCGACACGACCACCGGTGGCGCGACCACCGAGCACCGCACCGAAGAGAGCGACTAGTGCCATGACGTACCAGGGAACCGACGTAAGCTGGGCGCTCCGCGATCTCGTGGAGAGCATCCAGGAAATCCGCTTCGCCCTCGTCGCCTCCAGCGACGGCAAGGCCATCACGTCCTATGGCGCCGAGGACCCCGACGACGTCGACCGCTTCGCCGCCGTGGTGGCCGGTCTTCAGGCGCTGGCCCAGCCGGTCGCCGAACAGTTCCCCGGCCACGCGGGGCAGCTGCGGCTGGCCATGATCGAGGTCGACGGAGGCCATCTCTTCGTCGTCCGCGCGGGCGTCGAGACGTATCTCGGTGTCCTCGCCCGCGAGGGTCTCGACCAGGGCCTGCTGGGGCACCAGATGAGGGACCTGGCCCGCAGGATGGGCGAGCTGCTCGGCACCACGCCGCGCCTGGAGGAGCACTCTGGATGAGTGCTCCCCGCCGGCCGACGGACCCGTCCGGTCTCGAGCGCTACTACGTCCTCACGGGCGGGCGCAGCGGACCGGGCGGTTCGGCGTCGAGCCTCGACGTGGCGACGCTCGTGGTCGCCCGCGCCGCCCCCTTACCGGGCATGCAGTACGAACACGCGGAGATCCTCCGGCGCTGTCGCGATCCGCTGTCGGTGGCCGAACTCGGCGCCCACCTCCACCTGCCCTTCAACATTCTCGCGGTGCTGCTGTCGGACCTGCTGGACGCGGGCCGCATCGAGGCCCGCGACCCCATTCCGGCACACGACGCCGGCCGCGGGCCCGACCTCGCGCTCCTTGAGGAGGTACTCAGTGGACTTGAACGGCTTTGACCGGCCCGGCCGGCCCACGGCCGGCGACACCCGCTCGGTCAAGGTGATGATCGCCGGCGGCTTCGGCACGGGGAAGACCACCATGGTCCGCTCGGTCAGCGACATCAAACCGCTCACCACCGAGGAGACACTCACCCAGGCCAGCGCCGACGTCGACCGCCTCATCGGCGTGGCCGACAAGACGCAGACCACCGTCAGCCTGGACTTCGGGAAGATCAGCCTCAACGACACGCTGATGCTGTACCTGTTCGGCACCCCGGGCCAGGAGCGCTTCTGGTTCCTGTGGAACGGGCTGTTCAAGGGCGCGCTCGGCGCGGTCGTGCTCGTCGACACCCGGCGGCTGGAGTCCAGTTTCCGGGCGATCGAGGAGATGGAGCGGCAGCACGTGCCGTTCGTCATCGCGCTGAACGTCTTCCCCGACTCCCGGCGCTTCCCGGTCGAGGAGATCCGGGACGCCCTGGACATCGCCCCCCACATCCCGGTCGTGTCCTTCGACGCGCGCGACCGGGCCTCCAGCCGTGACGTGCTCGTCACCCTCATACGTCATCTGAAGGACCGCCCGGCCGTCGCCCTGGAGCCCCGATGAACGACCAGACCACTCCCGGCCCGGGCGCCGCCGGCGGCTGCCCGGTCGCCCATGGCGGTACCCCGCGCCTGTACGGTCCCGAGGCGGCGACCGACCCGCAGGGCCTGTACGCACGGCTGCGCAAGGAGTACGGCGCCGTCGCCCCGGTCCTGCTGGAGGGCGACGTCCCCGCCTGGCTGGTGCTCGGCTACCGCGAGAACCGCCGGGTGCTCGACAACCCCCTCCAGTTCAGCCGCGACTCACGGATCTGGCGGGACTGGCGCGAGGGCCGGATCGACGAGAGCTCACCGCTGATACCGATGGTGGGCTGGCGCCCCGACTGCGTCTCGCAGGACGGGGAGCCGCACCAGCGGCTGCGCGCCGCGGTCACCGACAACCTGAACGCCGTCGCCGGCCGGGGCATCCGCCGCCACGCCACGCACTTCGCGCACAAGCAGATCGACGCCTTCGCCGACGCGGGCCGCGCCGATCTGGTGACCGACTTCGCCGAACACCTGCCCATGCTGGTCCTCACGAGGGTCTTCGGGCTGGCCGAAGCGGAGGGGCGCCGCCTGGCCGAGTCCAGCAATCTGGTCATCAAGGGCGGCGCGGACGCGCTGGCGCACAACGAGCGCATCATGGGCATCCTCGGTGAACTGTCCGCCCGCAAGCGCGCGGAGCCGGGCTCCGACTTCACCACCGGGCTCATCGAACACCACGCCGGGCTCGACGAGGACGAGATCGTCAACCACCTGCGTCTGGTGCTCATCACCGCCCACACCATGACCAGCAACCTGCTGGCCCGGGCGCTCCAGCTGGTCCTCACCGACACCTCCTGGCTGTCCGGGCTGGTGAGCGGCCAGCTGAACCTGTCCACGGTCGTGGAGGAGGTGATGTGGAACAGGCCGCCGCTGGCGGTGCTGCCGGGCCGCTTCGCCACCGCCGACCTGGAGCTGGGCGGCTGCCCGATCAAGAAGGGAGACCTGCTGGTGCTGGGCCTGGCGGCCGGCAACTCCGATCCGGACATCCGCCCGGACGCCGGCGTCTCCGTCCAGGGCAACCAGTCCCATCTGGCCTTCAGCGCCGGGCCGCACGAGTGCCCCGGGCAGAACATCGGCCAGGCCATCATCGAGACCGCCGTCGACGTCCTGCTGCACCGCCTGCCGGGCCTGCGCCTGGCCGTGCCCCCGGAGGAACTCACCTCGACCGCCTCCACGTGGGAGTACCGCCTGGACAGCCTGCCGGTGGAGTTCGCCGTCTGACCGGCGGCCGGCCGCCGGACAGACGGTCCGGACGGTCAGGCGGTGGCCCGGATGCCGGACCACCCGGCCCGCGCCGGCCCGCCCGGCATCCGGGCCACCGCCCGGCCGGCGGTCCGGCCGGGCGCGCCCGAGGGGCAGAGGGGTCAGACCGTCAGCAGGTCGTCCACCGAACCCCGCCCGGCCGACTCGGCCGTGGCCACCGGGCCCTGTTTCACCGCCGCGTAGCGGCCGGTGGTCAGCGCCCACTCGTAATTGCCGTTGATCCAGTGCCGGATGGCCTCCACGCCCATCCGCACCCGGAGCCGCTGCTCCGCGTCGAGCCCCAGCTCGTCGCACATCCGCGGGACACGGGCCTCCAGTTGGAGGTATTCGCCGAGGCAGGCGGTCGTCATCCGGTAGGCCGCGTCGGCGGCCTCCCGCCACGTGCACCCCCGCTCCCGGTGCAGGACGGCGACGAGGTTGTGGCCGTCCCCGCGGCGCCGCTCCCGCTCGAAGGAGTGGATGTCGTTCATGAACCCGATGGTGTCCGCGGCCAGGTCCCGCATCCGCTCCATCAGCGGATGCGCCATCGCCTGCGCCGGCACCTCGAAACCGCGGCTGGCCTCACCGGCGTCGATGCTGTGGTGGATGCCGACCGTCCGGCGCCGGAACGCGGTGTACTCCGCCACTCCCAGCGACCCGGCCAGCCCCCGGGCCGCCAGGTCCACCTCCTCCACGTGCGCCGCCAGGAACCGCCCCCAGGAGGCGGCGAACCGCGTCCGCCAGGTCAGGGACATGCCATGCGAAAGCTGCTCCCAGACCTCCGCCCAGGCCAGCGTGATGGGGCAGACCACCCGCGGCGGAGCGCCGGCGGGCCGCAGCGGCGTGACGATGAGTTCCCGGGCCACCTCGGCTATCCGGTCCGCCCGGTCGGGCCGGCCGGCGTCGAACTGGTCGTCGAAGAGGAAGGCCAGGGAGAACCAGTTCATCAGCACCACCATGCCGTCCGCCGAGGCGTACGGGTAGGTGCGGGCGGCGGCCTGGGGCAGGTCCCAGGACGCGTACTCCTCGAATCCGGCCTGGCTGCGCACCAGCCCCCGCTCCCGCACCCAGCGCAGATGGCGCTCGCGCGCGTAGTCCAGGTGCTCGCTGACGGGGGTGTCGAAGGGAAGGTCGAACCGGACGTCCTGCATGGGCTTCCTTTCGGGAGACGGACCGCAGAGCCCCCCGCCCCTGCGAGCGGGCGGTCTCCCCGACCACCCGCACTGTCGAACTCGACTTCACGGCTCGAAAGTTGAACCGAAAAGCGGTACGAGGCTGCCCGGGCCGTAAATGATCTACACGGCTGCCCTGTCGTGATCTTGGTTACTGCCCCGCGTCCCGGGGCCGCGTAGACTCATCCGCTCTCTACCTGCACCGACGCCCCTTGCCACGCCGGCCGGTGCCGTGGAGGCGGTGCGCGTGAGCCCGGCGCGCCGAGAGCAGGGAAGCCCGCGCCGGGAGGGCGGTGGCGCCGGTGCCCCGCCTTGCCCGTACGTGGTGCACGAGCGCCCGCCTGGCCGGAAGTCGCGGCACGGGCCTGGTGTGACGCGGGGGAGAGCGGTTACCGTCCCGGCAGGCACACCTGGGGGACGCACCCACGATCCTTCGGCCCGGCCGGTTCCCCACCCGGCCGGTTCCGGCACTCGCGTCCCTGCGGCGCGGCCGTCCGGGTCCGGCCGGACCGGCGGGCGGCGGCGCGGTCGTGCCTGCTGCCCATGGAAGCGCCACCGCCGTGCAAGCGTCCTCGCTCCTGGAGCCGACATGTTACGACGCCGCTGGACCGGTCCTCTCCTGCTCGCCACCCTCCTCACCGTCCTGGCCCCGCTGCCCTCCCAGGCCGCCGGACCGCCCCCTGCCGAGGCACCCGCGGCCGCCGCCGGGGCCACCGCGCCCCGGACCTCGGCGGCCACCTCCACGGTGCCGCTGCCGTCGCTCAGCGCGACGGCCACCCAGGTCGCGTCCGGCCTGAGACGGCCCACCGCCCTGGCCGCCCCCGACGACGGCACGGGCCGCCTGTTCATCACCGAGAAGTCCGGCACCGTCCGCGTCTACCACCCGGACACCGGCCTCGCCCGCACCCCGCTGATCGACATCACCTCGGCCGTGGACGAGACGGGCAACGAACGCGGCCTGCTCGGCATGGCCCTCCCGCCCGACTTCGCCGAGAGCCAGGACCTGTACCTGGCCTACACCGCGCTCCCCGACGGCGCGGTCACCCTCGCCCGCTACCGGCTCGACGCGTCCCGTCTGGAGGTCCTGCTCTCCCAGGAACACGCCGAGTACAGCAACCACAACGGCGGCCAGCTCGCCTTCGGCCCCGACGGCAAGCTGTACTGGAGCATCGGCGACGGCGGCGGCTCGGGAGATCCCTTCCGCGCCGGGCAGCGCCTGGACACTCTGCTGGGCAAGATCGTGCGCATCGACGTCGGCCGGGCCTGCGGCACGCTGCCGTACTGCGTCCCCGGGGACAACCCCTTCGTCGGCACCGCGAACGCCCGCCCGGAGATCTGGCTGTACGGGCTGCGCAACCCGTGGCGGTTCTCCTTCGACCGCGCCGACGGCTCGCTGTGGATCGGCGACGTCGGCCAGGGCCACTGGGAGGAGGTCGACCATCTCGCGCCCGGACAGGGCGGGGCGAACCTCGGCTGGTCCTGCTACGAGGGTCTGGAGAAGTTCGACGGCGGCCACTGCCCGCCCGGTGAGGAGTACACCGAGCCCGTCTTCACGTACTCCCCGTACACCGGCGGCTGCTCGGTCATCGGCGGGCACGTCTACCGGGGACGGAAGTACGCCGATCTGGTCGGCGGCACGTACATCGCCACCGACTACTGCTCGTCCACCGTCTGGGCGCTGCGCCCGGACGGCCGGGGCGGCTACGAAGAGGCCGAGATCGGGCAGATGCCCACCCAGGTGACGTCCATCGGCACCACGGCCGACGGTGAGTTCTACGTGGTCAACGACCTTCCCGGCGGCCTGCACCGGGTGTCGTTCACGCGGGAGGAGCCCACCTGCCGGGTCGACCGCACCGTGCGGTCCTGGGGCACCGGCACCACGGTCGACCTCACCGTCACCAACACCGGTGACACCCCGGTGAACGGCTGGGCGCTCCGGTTCCCGCTGGCGTTCGGGCAGAAGGTCGTCTCCGACTGGAACACCGACCTCACCCAGCTGAGCAACGTGATCACGGCGGCCGACGCGGAGCACAACGCGACGATCCCGCCGGGCGGGAGCGTCACCCTCGGCTACCTCGCCGACCACACCGGCGACGCCTCGGCACCGCCGCGGTTCACCCTCAACGGGGACGCCTGCGCCGTCGGACGCTGAGCCGCCGGCCCGTTGGCCGGACAGGGGGAGCGCTCGGTGGCCGTGGGAGCGCTCCCCGACCGGGCTCGCCCCGCGCGCCGGACGGCCGGGGGCCGTGCCTCGTGACCCGCGGCCGGTGACCGACTGAATCCGCCGGGCCGGGATATCCGCAAGGTAGCAGGGCGCGGGGCACGGCCGCTTCGCGTCCCGGACCCCTTCGGAGGAGACATGGCACTGGTGAACGCGGGCGTCGTGGTGCTCGACTGTGCCGAGCCAGAGAAGCTCGCCGAGTTCTACAAGGCGCTGCTGGGCGGGCAGGAGACGGAGGCCACCGCCAACCGGGTGGAGATCAGGGGGGCGGACGGCTTCCGCATGGCCTTCCGGCGCGATGTGAACGCCACCCCGCCGAGCTGGCCCCGGCCCGAGAACTCCCTCCAGGCGCACCTGGACTTCGTGGTGGAGGACCTGGACGCGGCCGAGCGCGCAGTCGTCGGGCTCGGCGGCCGCCCGCTGGAGGCGAAGGACGCGGCCGGCCCCTACGAGGAGCGGGGTTTCGCCGACCCGGCGGGCCACTCCTTCACCCTGCGCCGCGTCGCGTCGACGGCACCCAAGCAGGGCTGAGCCCGCCGCCTCGGCGGCCGTCCGAGCCCAGGCCCCGGTGCCGTCCGCACCCCGTCCGCGGGGTCCGGACGGCACCGGCGCCGGCGGCATCAGTCCCGGCCGCCGCCATCCTTGGCCGGCCAGACCCCGGTCGAGCGGGCGATGGCCTTGGCTCCGGTGCGGTCCACGGCACTGCGCACCACGGCGAAGATGGCGCCCTGCACCGCGGCCGCCAGCAGGATCTCGCCCCAGCCGCGGTCCGGGTCGAGCGCGTCGGGCGCGTCGTCCTCGTGCCGGAGCACCTTCCAGGTCTTGCGGAAGGCCATGCCCGCCAGCGCGCCGCCCGCCCAGCCCAGTACGAACCCGACGGGCTGGTAGGCGAGGGGCAGCTTCTTCTTCTTGCTCTTGCCCACGTGGATCTCCTTGTGTGTGTTACGTGTGCGATGCGTGTGCGGTGCGTTTTCGGTGAGGTGCGGTGTGCGCACCGGCCGCAGGCCGGACGCGCGGGGGACGGGACCGCTCAGGGGCGGCCCCGCGCGGGGACCCGCTCCCCGGCGGGGACCGGTCCCGGAGGCGTCCCCTCGCCGAAGGGCCGGCCGCCCAGCTCCTGGCGGTGATGCGGCGTCAGCCACCCGGACAGGTCGGGCCCCACAGGCACGATGCCGGTGGGATTGATGCCGGTGTGGACCTGGTAGTAGTGGCGTTTGATGTGGTCGAAGTCGACGGTGTCGCCGAAGCCGGGCGTCTGGAACAGATCGCGGGCGTACGCCCACAGGACCCGCTCCTCCGTCAGCTTCCAGCGGTTGCACTTGAAGTGGCCGTGGTAGACGGCGTCGAAGCGGACCAGCGTGGTGAACAGCCGGATGTCCGCCTCCGTGATCGTGTCGCCGACCAGATACCGCTGCCCCTCCAGCCGCCGCGCGAGCAGCTCCAGCCGCTCGAACACGGCCGTGCACGCCGCCTCGTACTCCCGCTGGCCGGTGGCGAAGCCCGCCCGGTACACACCGTTGTTGACGTCTTCGTAGACCTCCGCCATCACCGTGTCGATCTCGTCCCGCAGCGCCGGCGGATACAGGTCGGGCGCCCCCGGACGGTGCAGCGCGGACCACTGCGTGGCCAGATCCAGGGTGATCTGCTGGTAGTCGTTGGTGACCAGCCGTCCGCTGGGCACGTCCACGACCGCCGGCACGCTCACCCCGCCCGGATAGCCGGTCTCCCGCTTGTCGTACGCCTCGCTGAGGTAGCGGATGCCGAGGACGGGGTCGCGGTCGTCCGCGTCGAGCGTGAACCGCCAGCTGCGGTCGTCCTGGACCGGGTCGGCGATCGCCATGGACAGGGCGTCCTCCAGGCCGAGCAGCCGCCGGGAGATCACCGCCCGGCTCGCCCAGGGACACGCGCGGCTGACCACCAGGCGGTAGCGTCCGGGCTCCACCGGCCAGCCGTCCCGCCCGTCCGCGGTGATCCGGTCCGCGAAGTGACTCCTGGACCGCTTGAACGCCCTCCTGCCGTACGCGCGGTTGCCGCCGCCGTGGTCGTCGCCACTCATGCACCTCACCTCCCAGTCGTACCCGTCGTGCGGGTGCCCTGGTGGACGCGTTCCCCGTTTTGCGCCGTCGGCACTGGTGAGCCACTCACAAGAAGGGTGTGAGGCGCGTCCGGCCGGGGCAGTCGGCGTGACGTGAGCGGGACATCCTCGGATCGGCAGACGGAGCGGAAGACGGAGCAGCGCGAGACGCGCCGGGCGGCGGACGGCACAGCGTCCCGGGCCGCGGCGGCGCACACGGAGGGGAACGTGGCGGAGGGGAATGCCGAGGGGAACCCGGACGGGGGCACCGGCGCCAAGGCCGACCGCAGGACGCGCGTCACCGTGCTGGTGGCGCTGGCGGCCAATCTGGTGATCGCGGTCGCCAAGGCGGTCGGCGGTCTCCTCGCCGGATCACCCGCCCTGCTGTCGGAGGCGGCGCACTCCGTGGCCGACAGCATGAACGAGGTCTTTCTGCTGGCCGCGCTGCGCCGCAGCCGCCGCCCCGCCGACCGGCGGCACCCCTTCGGGTACGGCAAGGAGCGGTTCTTCTGGTCCCTTCTCGCGGCCGTCGGGATCTTCGTGATGGGCGGCTGCTTCTCCTTCTACCAGGGCGTCGAAGCCCTCCGGAAGGGAGCCGAGGAGGAGCTCGGCGGCTATGTCGCCGGCCTGGTCGTGCTCGGCGTCGCCCTGCTGGCCGAGGGCGCCTCGCTGGTGCGGGCCCTGTACCAGGTGCGCCGGCAGGGCGGGACGCGCGGCCTGCGCGACCCGGCGCTGCGTACGGTCGTCGCCGAGGACGGCACCGCCGTGCTCGGGGTGACGCTGGCCGTCGCCGGCATGGCGCTGCACATGGGCACCGGGCAGGTGGTGTGGGAGGCCTGCGCCTCCCTCGCGATCGGCACCCTGCTGGTGTACGTCGCCTACCGCCTGGGGCGCGAGGCCCGCGACCAGCTGATCGGCGAGGCCGCCGATCCGGAGGCCAGCGGCCGGATCCGGGCGCTGCTCCAGGCGCAGCCGGAGATCGACAGCGTGGAGGCGCTGTTCACGATGAAGACGGGTCTCGACTCGGCCCTGGTGGCGGCCCGTGTCGACCTGGTGCCCGGCCTGGACAGCGAGCGGGTGGAAGAGGTCGCCGTACGGATCAAGCGGTCGATAGCCCACACCGTGCCCGAGGCGGGGCAGATCTTCCTCGACGTGACCGACCGGCCGGCGCGGGAGGCGCGGGAAAGCCCCGCCGCGACGGGGGAACGCGGCGGGGCCTGACTCCACGGGTGCCCGGCCGGCCTCGGTCCATGCCTGCCCGGCCGGAGCAATGTTCCGCCCGGTTTCCGGCCCGGTCCGCCGTCCGTCCTCGGATCCCCCCGGAGCCGTCAGCCCCCGCCGGGCCGGCCCCGGCAGCCGCCGTCCGGCGGGGAGGTAAGGAGCGACCACCAGCCCACCGCTCCGCCTCCGCCCGCCGCATGACGTTCCGTCACCTCGGCCGCGGGAAGAGCGAAGAGGCGGGACCGGGTGCCGTCCGCGGCGGCAGGTCCGGCTCGGTGCCCGCGTCCCCCGCGTCCCTGAAGGCATGGATCGACCGGCTGGCCTGCCCCGGCGCGCCACCGCCCCGGACGGCGCCGAGAGCCTGCGGACGGTGGCGCCGCAGGTGCCGCGTGACGCCCCGTCACCGGGCCCGCAGCAGGGCCCGCGCCGCCTCGCGCGCGCGGGCCGCGGGCTCCGCGCCGCCCGCGATGCCCGCCGTCACCATGGCGCCCTCCGCCAGGAGGAACAGCTGGCCGCCCAGCGCGGCGGGCAGCCCCGCCCCGGCGACCAGTTCGTCGAGGAACCGCCCGAAAGCCCGCTTGTGCGCCCGCACTCGTTCCGCGACCAGTGGTGAGAGGGCGCCGAGCTCGCCGTAGGAGTTGATCCACGCGCAGCCGCGGAAGTCCGGCTCGCCGAACCACCGCTCCAGCCAGTCGAAGACGGCCAGGATCCGCTGCTCCGGCTCGGCGTACCGCCCGGTGTACTCCGCCAGCCGACTCCGCCAGCGCAGGTCGCGCCGCTCCAGGTAGGCCGCCACCAACTGCTCCTTGGCCGGGAAGAGCTGGTAGAGACGCCTGAGCGAGACGCCGGAGGCGGTGCGGATGTCGTCCATGCCGACGCACTGCACACCCCGGCCGTAGAACAGGGCCTCGGCGGCGTCCAGCGCCCGCTCCCGGGCGATCTCCAGTTCCATGCGGAAACCCCTCCTTGACGTGAGAACGAGCGTTCTCCTACGGTAGCAGCCCTGTGGAGAACGCCCGTTCTCCATCTGTCGCCGGGGAGGACCCATGACCGCCCGCCCGCCGTTCCCGCCGTTCACCCGCGAGACCGCCGCCCTGAAGGTGCAGGCCGCCGAGGACGCCTGGAACACCCGTGACCCGCGACGGGTGGCGCTCGCGTACACGGAGGACTCGGTCTGGCGCAACCGCGACACCTTCCTCACCGGGCGCGCCGCCATCGTCGAGTTCCTGACCCGCAAGTGGCAGCGCGAGCGGGACTACGCCCTGCGCAAGGACCTGTGGGCCTACGACGGCAACCGCATCGCGGTGCGCTTCCAGTACGAGTCGCGCGACGCGGACGGCCGGTGGTGGCGCTCCTACGGCAACGAGCTGTGGGAGTTCGACGAGCACGGCCTGATGTCCCGCCGCGAGGCGAGCATCGACGATGTCCCGATCGAGGAGGAGGAGCGCCGGATCCACGGCCCCCGGCCCGAGAGCGAGCGCGGGCGGCCGCTCCCTCTTCAGTAGGGTGCCCGCCTGACCGGACAGGACGCCCAACCCTCCCTCCGCGCCGTCATCAGCGCGGCCCGGACGGCTGAGCGCCCCGCGCCGACGCGCACCCGAGGGCCGGCACCCCGGGCGGGGGAGAGGGGACCGGGACCCCCGGGCGGGACCCGTGGACCTGGAGTACACGCGAACACGTACGCTCGTCTCCGGTACCGATCACGAAGGAGCAGCGGCGAGGATGCAGTATGTGAAGCTCGGTTCGACCGGCCTGGACGTGTCGCGGATCTGCCTGGGGTGCATGACCTACGGCGTCCCCGGCCGCGGTGCGCACGAGTGGACCCTCGACGAAGAGGCCGCGCGTCCGCTGATCCGGCAGGCGCTGGAGGCGGGCGTCACCTTCTTCGACACCGCCAACATCTACTCCGACGGCACCAGCGAGGAGATCGTCGGCCGGGCGCTGCGCGACTTCGCCCGCCGGGAGGAGATCGTGCTCGCCACGAAGGTGCACTACCGGATGCGCCCCGGGCCCAACGGCGCCGGACTGTCCCGCAAAGCGATCATGACCGAGATCGACCACAGCCTGCGGCGCCTGGGCACCGACTACGTCGACCTCTACCAGATCCACCGCTGGGACCCGGACACGCCGATCGAGGAGACCATGGAGGCGCTCCACGATCTGGTGAAGGCCGGCAAGGTGCGCTACATCGGGGCCAGTTCGATGTACGCCTGGCAGTTCTCCAAGGCCCAGTACACCGCGCGGCTGAACGGCTGGACCAGCTTCGTCTCCATGCAGAACCACTACAACCTCCTCTACCGGGAGGAGGAGCGCGAGATGCTGCCGCTCTGCGCGGACCAGGGCGTCGGAGTCCTGCCGTGGAGCCCGCTCGCGCGCGGCCGGCTCACCCGGGACTGGGGCACCACCACCGAGCGCAGCGCCACCGACACCTTCGGCAGCACCCTGTACCAGGAGGGCGACCGCGCCATCGTCGAGGCCGTCACCCGCATCGCCGCCGAGCGGGGCGTCCCGCGCGCCCAGGTGGCCCTCGCCTGGCTGCTGCACCAGGACACGGTCACCGCGCCGATCATCGGCGCCGCCAGGCCGCGGCACCTGGACGACGCGGTGGCCGCGGTCGAACTGGAGCTGACCGGCAAGGAGATCGAGGAGCTGGAGCGGCCGTACACGCCGCACCCGGTCGCCGGTCACTGACCGGGCGCCGCGCCGGCCACCCGTGGGACGGGGCGGCCGGCGCCCTCGCGGCCCGGCCCCGGGCGCTCACGTCTCAGGGCCCCGTGCCGGCGTCCAGCACGGTGACGGACACCGCGGACTCGCCGCCGCCCACGGGAACCTTGCCGCCCTGCCACCGCACCGTCAGGGAGTCCCGCTCGTCCGGCGGAGTGACCAGCAGCGCCGCCGGGGTCACGGCGCGGGCGCCGCTGACCTCCGGGCTCGCGAACGACAGCCCGGCCCAGGCGCTCCGGCCGGGCGCCAGCGTCACCGTCTCCGGGGAGCCGGGCGCACGCCGCGGGTCCGCGCCCACCTGGCTGCCGGACGCGTCGACGAAGGCGGCGCCCGGATAGCCGTACAGGGTGCAGGTACGCGACGAGGTGTTGGTCAGCACGACGGGGAAGTTCCGCTGTCCGGCGCCCGGGTCGGCCCGGCCGACGGACGCGCGCAGCTCGGAGGTGTGACAGCGGCCGCCGAACCCGGCGGAGGCGGACGCGGACCCCGCCGTGTCGCTCGGCTCGGCGGGGGACGGCGACCGCTCCCCGCCACCGGCGGGGGAACCGCTCGCGGCGCTCGTGGGCGTCCCCGGGACCGGGGACTGCCGGGCGGCTCCCGTCGCGCCGCCGGTCGCGGCGCCGCTCGCGCCGCCGGTCGCGGCGCCGCTCGCGCCGCCGTCCGTGCCGCAGGCGGTCAGCGCGCCCAGTGCCGCCACCGCGCTCGCCAGCAGGGCCGTCCGGCGCACGGACGGGGACGTGTTCGCCATCGCTTCTGCCCTCCAGGAGACTCACCGCGTACGGCCGCACCCGTGCCGACGCACGTGCCTACCCAGTCGAGTGTCCGCCGCCGGGGCCGGAAAAACCCGGCGGATCCCCGGAAGCCGTCAGGAGCGGGGGAGAAACGGGGCCGGGGCGCCGGGCGGCCCTCACATGCCCTCGAGCAGCCCCAGCTCGGCCCAGATCGTCTTGCCCTCGACCGTGTGCCGGCTGCCCCAGCGCTGGGTGAGCTGCGCGACCAGCAGCAGCCCGCGTCCGCCCTCGTCCCACGTCTTGGCACGGCGCAGGTGGGGTGCCGTGTGGCTGGTGTCGGACACCTCGCAGATCAGGGTCGCCGTGTCGTGGATCAGCCGCAGCCGGATGGGCGGGGCACCGTACCGGATGGCGTTGGTGACCAGCTCACTCACCACCAGTTCGGCGGTGAACGACGCCTCCGTCAGGGACCAGGCGGACAACTGGTCCAGCACCTGCTTGCGGATGGGCGCGACCAGCGACGGATCGGCGGGGATGTCCCACGTGGCGACCTGGGAGGCGGGCAGCCCCCGGGTGCGCGCCAGCAGCAGGGCCACGTCGTCGGCGGCGCCGCCGGGCGGCAGCAGGGCGTGCAGCACGCGGTCGCAGGTCCCGTCGAGCGATTCCGGCGCGCCGGACAGGGCGCCGCACAGCAGGTCCTGGGCGACGTCGAGATCCCGCCGGCGGTTCTCGATCAGCCCGTCGGTGTAGAACGCCAGCACCGTGCCCTCGGGCAGCAGCAGGTCGGCGGATTCGAACGGGAGCCCGCCCAGGCCCAGTGGAGGACCCGAGGGCAGCTCGATGGGCCGGGCCGTCCCGCCGGGCGGCACCATGACGGGCGGGGGATGGCCGGCCCGGGCCAGGGTACAGCGCCGCGAGACCGGGTCGTACACCGCGTACAGGCAGGTGGCGCCGACCTCGCCGGTGCCGTCGCCGCCGGTTTCCTCCGACAGCCGCAGCACCAGGTCGTCGAGGTGGGTGAGGAGTTCGTCGGGCGCCAGGTCGATGTCGGCGAGCGTGCGCACGGCGGTGCGCAGCCGTCCCATCGTGGCCGACGCCTGGATGCCGTGGCCGACGACGTCGCCGACCACCATCGCGACCCGCATCCCGGACAGCGGGATCACGTCGAACCAGTCGCCGCCCACGCCGGAGCGCGCCGCCGGGAGATAGCGCGAGGCCGCTTCCACCGCGGCGGTGGGCGGCAACGTGCGCGGCAGCAGGCTGCGTTGCAGGGTCAGGGTCGTCTCGCGTTCGCGGGAGTAGCGGCGGGCGTTGTCGATGCAGACGGCGGCGCGGGCGGTGACCTCCTCGGCCAGCAGCACGTCGTCGTGGGTGAAGGGGTCCGGGCGCCGGAAGCGGCTGAAGACCGCCACGCCGAGGGTGGTGCCGCGGGCTTGCAGCGGCACGGACATCGTGGAGTGGACGCCGTACTCCCGCGCCCGCCGGAAGCGGGCAGCGTCCCACTCCAGCCACCCCTCCGGCTCCCCGGGGGGCATCGTCGCGACGACGGCGCGGCCCGTGACCAGCGAGTCGGCCTGCGGGGTGCCGGCCGGATAGGTGTCCAGCTGTCCCTGCTTGGCCACGGCTTCCGGGCATCCCTCGGTGACCGACCGGTGGGCCGTGCGCCGCAGGCCGACCGGCGGGTCCGGCACGGCGGGCGGCTCCCCGCCGTACTCCTGGCCGTCGAGCAGGTCGACGCTGACGAAGTCGGCGAGGACGGGGACGCACACGTCCGCCAGTTCCTGGGCCGTACGGGAGACGTCGAGGGTGGTGCCGATGCGCACGCTGGCCTCGTTGACCAGCTGGAGCCGCTCCCGGGCACGGTGCTGCTCGGTGAGGTCGTGGGCCATCACACACAGTCCGCGCACCTGCCCGCCGGGGTCCCTGAGCGGCGCGATGCGCGCCAGCCATGCGTGGGCCCGGCTCTCCGCGGCCGCCTTGAGATGCGCCTCCATGTCGTAGCCCTGGCCGGTCTCGAGCACCCGGCGCATGTACTCCTCGATCTCCGCGTTCTCCGGCCGGCCGCTGACGTCGGTGGGCCGCAGACCGCGGATGCGGGCGGGCGGCAGTTTCATCAGCCGTGCCATCGCGTCGTTCAGATCACGCAGGCGGAGTTGGTCGTCGAAGACCATCATGGCGCAGGGCGACTGCCGCAGCGCCGCGGCGACCAGGGGGTCGTCCGGCCGTTCGGCGTTGCTTTCCAGCGGTGTGGCCACGAGCCAGGTGGGCGGGCGGCCCCCCGCCGCCGCCCGGCGGTTGGCCAGCACCCACACCGGCAGGGTGCGGCCGTCGCGGTGGCGCAGCGCGAGTGTGCCGCTCCAGCGTTCGCTCCCGGGCGGGAGAGGCGGGTGCGGGCCCGCGACGGCCAGCAACTCGGCTGCGGGACGGCCCACGACGTCCGCCGCCGTGTGTCCCAGGAGCCGGCGGGCGCCCTCGTTCCACTTCAGCAGGGTGCCGGAGTCGTCGATGACGGCCCGGGCCGTGTCGGCTTCGTCGAACGGGTTGTCCGGGCTCATGCTCGCCACTCCACGAACTCACAGTGAACGGTGTGTCACTTGGGACGCAAGCCTAGTGTGTCGCGGGCCCGAGCGGACCGGAACGTCGTACATCCCCGCAGTTCACCGTCCCGGGGGACAGGTGGACGGCGGCCCGCCGAGGCAACGCGTGGGAGGGAAGGACGGTGCCGCCCCCTTGACGGACGTGTGTGCCGCACCGACAGAATCTGTTCGTTCACGATGAGTTATGAGCACTTCTGGTCCCCGATGAGGGAGAGTCGTCATGACAGTCACGCGCAGATCGGTCCTCGCCGTCTCCGCGGCCGCCCCGGCGGCCGCGGCGCTCCCGGGCGCCGCGGCGGCCCGGGCCGCGGACGTGACGGGCGACGCCCCCGGCCGCCGGACCGTCGCCCTGCGCGACGGCTGGCGTTTCGCGCTGGTGAACCCGGGCGGGATCACCGACCCGACGGGGGAGTACACGCGGGCCGCCGAGCCGGAGTACGACGACGCGGCGTGGCGGCGGGTGGCCGTGCCGCACGACTGGAGCATCGAGCAGACGCCCACGACCGGGCACGGCACGACCAGCGGCACCGGATTCCTCCCCGGCGGCCTCGGCTGGTACCGCCTCGCCTTCACCCTGCCGCCCGCGTACGAGGGCAAGCGGATCTCGGTCGAGTTCGACGGCGTCTACATGGACGCGTACGTGTACTGCAACGGCCGGGAGATCGGCCGGCACCCCTACGGCTACACGGGTTTCGCCCTCGACCTCACCGACGTGGCGCACACCGACGGCCGGACCCCCAACGTCCTCGCGGTCAAGGTCCAGAACCGGCTGCCCAGCAGCCGCTGGTACTCCGGCAGCGGCATCTACCGCGAGGCCCGCCTGGTCGTCACCGAACCGGTGCACGTGGCGCGCTGGGGAACCCAAGTGACGACCCCTCAGGTGACGGACGACCGGGCCCAGGTGCGGGTCCGCACCACGGTCGCGAACACGTCGGGGGCCGCTCGGCGGGTCGAGATCGGGTCGGTGATCGAAGACCCGGACGGGAACACGGTGGCCCGCGCCGCCTCCACGGCCCCGGTCGCCGGCGAACACACCGAGACCCATGAACTGACCGTCCCCCGCCCCCGTCTGTGGGACTTCGCCACCCCGCACCGCTACACCCTGCGGACCGAACTGCGCGTCGACGGCCGGAGCGTCGACACCTACGACACCCCCTTCGGCATCCGCACCTTCCACGTCGACCCCGAGGAGGGCTTCCACCTCAACGGCGCCTACACCAAGCTCAAGGGCGTCGACCTCCACCACGACCTGGGCGCGCTGGGCGCCGCGGTCAGCGTCGACGCGATCCGCCGGCAGATGGACATCATGAAGTCCATGGGCGTCAACGCCCTGCGCACCTCGCACAACCCGCCCGCGCCCGAACTGATCCGCGTCTGCGAGGAATTGGGCATCGTGATGGTGGTGGAGGCGTTCGACTGCTGGCGGACCGGCAAGAACCCCTACGACTACGGCCGGTTCTTCGACGAGTGGTGCGAGAGGGACGCCACCGAGATGGTGCACGCGGCCCGCAACTCGCCCGCCGTGGTGATGTGGTCCATCGGCAACGAGGTGCCGGACTCCACGTCCACCGCCGGGCTCGCCATGGCCGACCGGATCATCGACGCGATCCGGGCCGCCGACGACACCCGTCCCCTCGTCATCGGCTCCGACAAGTACCGCCGTCTGCCCGCCAAGGGCTCGCCCGCCGACCTGATGCTGGCCAAGCTGGACGGCCTCGGCCTCAACTACAACACCGCCAAGTCGGTGGACGCGCTGCACGAGGCGTATCCCCACCTGTTCCTCTTCGAGTCGGAGTCGTCCTCGGAGACCTCCAGCCGCGGCACCTACCAGGAGCCCGAGCGTCTCAACACCGGCGAGAACCACACGCCGGGCAGGAGGGCGACCTCCTCGTACGACAACAACCTCGCCTCCTGGACCATGAGCGGTGAGTACGGCCACAAGAAGGACCGCGACCGCAAGTGGTTCGCCGGGCAGTTCCTGTGGTCGGGCATCGACTACATCGGGGAGCCCACGCCGTACGACGTCTTCCCGGTCAAGGCGTCCTTCTTCGGCGCCGTCGACACCGCCGGCTTCCCCAAGGACATGTACCACCTCTTCCGGAGCCAGTGGACCGACGAGCCGATGGTCCACCTGCTGCCCATGAGCTGGAACCACCAGGAGGGCGATACGGTCGAGGTGTGGGCGTACGCCAACGTGGCCACCGTCGAGCTGTTCCTCAACGGCAGGTCCCTCGGGACGCGGAGCTTCGACACCAAGACGACCGTCGACGGCCGGGCGTACCTGGAGACCACCGAGGCGACCGGCGACGACAAGACCTTCACCGACGGCCCCTACCCCGGCAGCTACACCAGCCCCAACGGCAGTGCCGGCAAACTCCATCTGACCTGGAAGGTGCCCTACCAGCCGGGCGAACTCAGGGCCGTGGCCCGGCGGGACGGCGAGGTCGTCGCCACCGACGTCCTGCGCACCGCCGGGGCGCCGCACACGATACGGCTGACGCCGGACCGCGCCTCGCTCGCCGCGGACGGCCGCTCCCTGGTGTTCGTGACCGCCGAGGTGGTCGACCGGCACGGCGTGATGGTGCCGGACGCCGGGCACCTGCTCTCCTTCGAGGTCACGGGCGGATCCCTGGCCGGCCTCGACAACGGCCGCCAGGAGAGCGCCGAGCGCTACCAGGCGAGCACCCGCACCGCCTTCCACGGCAAGGTGCTGGCCATCGTCCGCGCCGGCACCCGGGCCGGGACGCTGCGGGTGACCGCCCGCGCGGACGGGCTGCGCACCGGCACGGCAGCCGTGCGGACCACCCGGGCCGCCTCCCGCGCGACCACACCCGCGCCCGTCTTCGGCCCGGACCATCCCGCGCCGGAGAACTACCCGTACGCGGACGCCGGTTACTCCGGCCGCCCCGACACCCCGCCGGCCGCCATGCTGGACGGCGACCCGGCCACCGGCTGGTCCAACGGCTTCCTCAAGGCGGCCACCGCCCTGCTGCCCGCCTTCGACGGGGCCCGCGCCGAGGACTGGGTCTCGGTCGACTACGGACGGACGCGGGCCTTCGACCGCCTGGAGGTCTCCTTCACCGTCGACGGGGGGCACAGCCTGCCGGCCACGGCCGAGGTCGCCGTCTTCGACGGCCGCGGGTGGCGGGCGGTCCGCGGCGCCCGTGTCGACTGGGCCACCGCCTCCGACGCGCCCACCGTCATCACCTTCGACCGGGTCCGGGGTTCCCGGCTGCGCCTGACGCTGACGAGCCGTCACCCGGGGCGGCCCCAGGGGGCGGTGCGTATCAGCCGGTGGGAGGCGCCCGCCGTGTGAGCCGGGCGGGCCGGTGCGGGCGCAGCGGCCGGGGCGGGATGCAACCACTCCCGTCCCGACCGTTGACGCGGTGTCATGGCTGCAACAACGATGTCCCTGCATCCGCTTTTGGGAGCGCTCCCATCATGAGCGTTCCCCGCCCCTCCCCTTGAGGAGCCCAGACGTGAAAAGACGCAGAACCGCCCTGCTGTCCCTGACGGCCCTGCTGGCGACGGCGCTCACCGCGCTGCCCGCCGCGCAGGCCGGGGCCGAGGAGGTCGAGCAGGTCAGGAACGGCACCTTCGACGCCGGCACCGCCCCCTGGTGGACCAGTGCCAACGTCACCGCGGGCGTGTCCGAGGGCCGGCTGTGCGCCGACGTCCCCGGCGGCACCACGAACCGCTGGGACGCGGCCGTCGGCCAGAACGACATTCCCCTCGTCAAGGGAGAGTCCTACCGCTTCTCCTTCTACGCGGACGGCACCCCCGCCGACCACGTCGTCCGGGCCGTCGTCGGGCTGTCGGTGGAGCCGTACGACGCGTACTACGAGGTGAGCCCGCAGCTCAGCGTCTCGGGCAACCGCTACTCCTACACCTTCACCTCGCCCGTCGACACCGCCCAGGGCCAGGTCGCCTTCCAGGTCGGCGGCGGCGCCGACCCCTGGCGGTTCTGCCTGGACGACGTGTCCCTGCTGGGCGGGGTCACACCGGAGCCGTACGAGCCCGACACCGGGCCCCGGGTCCGCGTCAACCAGGTCGCCTATCTGCCCTCCGGGCCGAAGAACGCCACCCTGGTCACCGACGCCGCCTCCCGGCTGCCCTGGCAGCTGAAGAACGGTGCCGGGACGGTGGTCGCCCGCGGCTGGACCGTGCCGCGCGGCACCGACGCCTCCTCCGGGGAGAACGTCCACTCGATCGACTTCGGCGGCTTCCGGACGCGCGGCAAGGGCTTCACGCTGGTCGCCGACGGGGAGAGCAGCCGCCCGTTCGACATCGGCACGGACGCCTACGAGCGGCTGAGCGTGGACGCGGCGAAGTTCTACTACACCCAGCGCAGCGGCCTGGCGATCCGCGACGACCTGCGCCCGGGCTACGCCCGCCCGGCCGGGCACGCGGGCGTCGCGCCCAACCAGGGCGACACCGACGTGCCGTGCCAGCCCGGGGTGTGCGACTACCGGCTCGACGTCTCCGGCGGCTGGTACGACGCGGGCGACCACGGCAAGTACGTCGTCAACGGCGGCATCTCCGTCTGGGAGCTGCTGAGCACCTACGAGCGCGCCCTGCACGCCCGCACCGGAGAGCCGGAGAAGTTCCGCGACGGCTCCCTCGCCATCCCGGAGAGCGGCAACAAGGTGCCCGACCTGCTCGACGAGGTCCGCTGGGAGCTGGACTTCCTGCTGAAGATGCAGGTGCCGGAGGGGCAGCCGCTGGCCGGCATGGCCCACCACAAGATCCACGACGAGAACTGGACCGGGCTGCCGCTGCTGCCCAGCGACGACCCGCAAAAGCGCGAGCTCCACCCGCCGACCACCGCGGCGACGCTCAACCTGGCCGCCGCGGCCGCCCAGGCGGCCCGCCTGTACAAGCCCTACGACCGCGAGTTCGCCGCCAGGGCGCTCGCCGCGGCCCGCACGGCGTGGGAGGCGGCCCAGGCGCACCCCGACGTCTACGCGTCCGAGAGCGACGGCATCGGCGGCGGTGCCTACCCGGACCGGAACATCGACGACGAGTTCTACTGGGCGGCGGCCGAGCTCTACCTCACCACCGGCGAGAAGCGGTTCGCGGACCATGTGCTGAACTCCCCGGTGCACACCGCGGACATCTTCGGCCCGGTCGGCTTCGACTGGGCGCGCACCGCGGCGGCGGCCCGTCTGGACCTGGCCACCGTGCCGAGCCGGCTCCCCGGCCGGGACAAGGTCCGCCGGTCCGTCGTGCAGGGCGCCGACCGCTACCTGGCCACGCTGAAGGCCCATCCGTACGGCATGCCGTACGCTCCCGACGGCCACCTCTACGACTGGGGCTCCAGCCACCAGATTTTGAACAACGCGGTCGTGCTGGCCAGCGCCTACGACATCACGGGCGGCTCGAAATACCGTGACGGCGCGGTCCAGAGCATGGACTACATCCTCGGCCGCAACGCCCTGAACATCTCCTACGTCACCGGGTACGGCGACGTCACCGCGCAGAACCAGCACAGCCGCTGGTACGCCCGCCAGCTCGATCCCAAGCTGCCGAACCCGCCGGCCGGCTCGCTCTCCGGCGGTCCCAACTCGAGCATCCAGGACCCCGTCGCCCAGAGCAAACTCCAGGGCTGTGTCGGGCAGTTCTGCTACATCGACGACATCCAGTCCTGGTCGACCAACGAGATCACCATCAACTGGAACGCGGCTCTGACCTGGATGGCGTCCTTCGTGGCGGACCAGGGCTGACCGTCCCGTTTCCGCCGTCTCCGTCCCGCCGTGCGGCCGCCCACCGGCCGCCGCACGGCCTGTCCCACCCCCAGGTACCGCGCGTCAGCGCCGTGACCTGGGGGTATTTACGTCATGGTACCCGCGCGGTACCGTAGGGAGCATGCCAGCTCTGAACGTGGAGTTCAGCGACCGCGAACTGGAGGATCTGCGGCAGATCGCCAAGGAGCGCGGTACGTCGATGAAGGCCCTGGTGCGCGAGGCGGCCGCCGCCGACATAGCGCGGCACCGGGCGTTGCAGGAGGGCGCGGAGGCGTTCCGCCGGTTCTTCGCCGCCCACGCGGAGGAGTTCGCCGCCGCCTTCCCCGACGACGAACCGCCCGCCAAGGGCGAGGGCCGGGCCGCCTGATTCCATGGCGGCCGTCCTCCACATCGATGTGCCCTGGCTGCTCCAGCGCCATGAAGAGGTCCTGCCGGACCAGCCCACGATCAACGACTTCTCGGCGCTGGTCGCCGCCGTCGCCCGGCACCGCGTCGACCCGCCCCGGCTGGGCGTCGACTCCGACCCGGCCTGGCGGGCCGCCGCCCTGCTGCACACCCTCGCCGTCCTCAGGCCCCTCCCGTCGGCCAACGCCCGTTTCGCCTGCGCCACGGCGGTCGCGTACATGTTCGTCAGCGGGGTCGGCATCGACCCGCCCTACGGCGCCCTCGTCGACCTCGCCCGCGACCTGATGTCCGGCGCGGCCGACGTCTACGGGGCGGCCGACCGGCTGCGGGCCTGGCAGATCTGAGACCGTCCGGAGCCGTGGCGGAGCGGGTCCGGCGCCGGCCCGTCAGGCGGCGCCCTCCACGAGGTCGGCGGGGCTCAGCGCCGACGGAGTGGCGTGGCCGGACAGGGCGAGCGTGAGGTCGAACTCGGCGAGCAGGCAGCGGATCACGTGCTCGACGCCGGCCTGGCCGTCCAGGCCGAGCCCGTAGGCGTAGGGACGGCCCAGGAGGACCGCCCGCGCGCCCAGGGCGAGCGCCTTGAAGACGTCGTCGCCGGTGCGCACCCCGCTGTCGAACAGGACGGTGAGCCGGTCGCCGGCCGCCTTCACCACCCCGGGCAGCGCGTCGGCCGCCGCCACCGCGCCGGCCACCTGACGGCCCCCGTGGTTGGAGACCACGACGCCGTCCATCCCGGCGTCGGCCGCGAGACGGGCGTCGTCCGGGTGCAGGACGCCCTTCAGCACGATCGGGCCGTCCCAGTTCTCCCGCAGGAACGCCAGGTCCGGCCAGGTCTTGCCGGGGTCGGCGAACATGCCGACGAAGTGCGTGACGGCCGCGTCCGGGTCCTCGTGCACGGGCTTGGCCAGACCCGCCCGGAACGCGGGGTCGGAGAAGTAGTTGGCGGTGCCGACGCCGTGCAGGAACGGCAGGTACGCCTGGTCGAGATCGCGGGGGCGCCAGGACAGCAGCGGCGTGTCCAGGGTGACGAACAAGGCGGTGTATCCGGCGGTCTTCGCCCGGATCAGGAAGCTGCGGGCGACCTCGCGGTCCTTGGGCCAGTACAGCTGGAACCAGCGCTCCGCGTCGCCCATCGCCTCGGCCACCTGCTCCAGGGGCGTGCTGGACGCCGAGGAGAGGATGTACGGCACGCCCTGCGCGGCGGCGGCCCGGGCGGCGGCCGGTTCGGCGTCCGGATGCATGATCGACAGCACCCCGACCGGCGCGAGGGCCAGCGGGGCGGGCAGGGGGCGGCCCAGCACCCGGACCGACAGGTCCCGCTCGCGCACGTCCCGCAGCATCCGCGGCACGATGCGGCGGCGTTCCAGCGCCGCCCGGTTGGCGCGCGCGGTGCTGCCGTCGCCCGCGCTGCCCGCCACGTAGCCGACCGGACCCGGGCCGAGCCGCTGCTCGGTGAGCGCCTCCAGCCGGGTCAGGTCGGTGGGCAGCCGGGGCACGGCACCCGTCATCCCGTTCAGGTAGATCTCGTACTGGAAGTCCGCCCAGTGCTTCGCCATGCGTGTGTCCCGCCTCTCGTCGTCGAGGTAGCGCCGCCCAGACGATACTCGCGAGTAGCCCGGGCCCGGGCCGGAGAGGAGGTCCCGGGGGCGAGGGAGCCGGGCGATCGGCCGGGGTTCGGAGCGGCATGTTTCAGGCCGATTGGCGAACGCGGAGATCACGCCATGGGACCGGTACGAGCGATCAAGAATCGCCAGGAACCGGCATTGGAACGTTCGAATTCCGTGACATCGCGCCACTGATTCAATACGCAAGGTTACCGAAATCTATGGGGTCGATGTGAGTTCCGGCGGCGGACTCGGCAGACTCGCGCTCGCCGTCCCGGATCCCGACCGGGTCCGGCCGGCGACCCATCGAATCGAGCGGAAGGATGCACACGATGCGGAACACCGCGCGCTGGGCGATGACCCTCGGCCTCACGGCCGCCACCGTCTGCGGGCCCCTGGCCGGGGCCGCCCTCGCCGCCCCGGAGCACACGCCCGCCTCGCTCCACGCCCCCTCGGCCCTGGTGCTCACCGTCGGCCGCGGAGAGAGCGCGGCCTTCGCCACTCCGGTCCGCGCGGTCACCCTGACCTGCGCCCCGCGGCCCGCGGGCACCCATCCGGCCGCGGGCCCGGCCTGCGCCGAACTGCGCGGCACCGGCGGCGACTTCGACGCCCTGGCCGCCGACGACGGCGTGTTGTGCACCAAGGAGTACGACCCGGTGGTGGTCACCGTCGACGGGGTCTGGGAGGGCCGGCGTGTCTCCTACGAGCGCACCTTCGCCAACGAGTGCGTGAAGAACGCCCACGGCGCGGGCGTCTTCGCGTTCTGAGACCGGCACCGCGCGGTGCCCGTGACGTGTCAGGGGCCCGTTGCTGGGGAGTGCGGGCCTGTCACGGGCCGGCGCGGTGCCACACCGGGGGCGGCGGACGGAGTGGGGCCGTCCGCCGCCCCCGGAATCACGTGCCGTCCCGCCGGGGCCGCTCGTCGCAGGAGGGCCCCTCACCCGGCCGGGACCGGGCGCGGTGACTGGTGTCGCACCAGGGGAAGCGCCGGCTGCGGCGGCAGGTGCACAGGGCGACCCGGAAGCGGTCGGAGGACACCGTCGTGCCGTCCTCCAGCTCCACCTCCACCGGCCCCTCCACCAGCAGCGGGCCCCGGCGTTGGACGGTGATCCGGCGGGGGGTGTCAGACGGGGAGTTCGGCACGGACGACCACCAGCTCTTCCTTGTTCTCCGCCGGGGACAGCAGCCCCCGCTGCCGCAGCCAGCGCTCCCGGCCGCGCAGCACGGGACCGAGTGAGATCCGCCGGCGCCGGACCACCGCCGCCTTCAGACCGGCCTCGCGCAGGTACCTGACGGTCCGGCCGGGATCGCTGAGCGCGGACTGCACGATCAGCAGCACACCGCCGGGGCGCAGCAGGGCGGGGCCCTCCCGGCAGATCCGGTCCAGCACGAGCCGGCCGTCCGGCCCCGCGTCCCAGGCCCGGGCGGCACCGCGCGGCCGGGTGCCGCCGTCCGGCGCGGGCACATACGGCGGATTGGCCAGGATCAGGTCGAAGGACTCACCGCGGACCGGCTCGAAGAGGTTGCCGCGCCGCACCCTGACCGGCAGCCCGGCCAGCCGGGCGTTGAGCCGGGCGGCGCACGCCGCCCGCCTGGACACGTCGACGGCGGTCACCCGCCCGCCCCGCCGCGCGGCCCGCAGCGCCAGCGCGCCGGAACCCGTCCCCACGTCGAGCACGGCGGCCCCCGCGGGAAGGGGTTCCTCATACAGCGCTTCGGCCAGCAGTTCGGTGTCCTCCTGAGGGGCGTACACGCCCGGTAGCACCATGGGATTCACGCGTCCCAGGTACCCCGCGGATCAGGAAGTATGGGAGACGGGCACCCCGCCGGGCAGGGCGGTGCGCAGGGACGAGCGGCCCGCCCGCCAGTCGGCGAGCAGCCGCGCGGCGAAGCGGTCCTCCACGTGGGCGGTGGCGTCGATCCCGAAGACCACGTCCGCGGCCAGGTGCGGCTCCTGCTCCAGCAGACCGCCGATCACGTCGTGGCGCACCACCTGCTCGTGGACGGCGTCGGCCTCGACGTGCTCGTCGTAGAAGTGCTCGGCGGCGGGCCCGGCCCCGGTCCGGCGCATCGCCTCGGCGAGCCGGCGCGACCCGGGCGAGGACGTGATCTCCACCGAGGCGAAGTGGCCCACCAGGGCGCCGCGCAGGCCGCGGTGGAGACCGAAGAGGGACATGAGGTTCACCGTGGCGAGCGCCTCCCCGGACGCCTCGTCCAGGTAGTGCCCGTAGGTGGTGTCCAGGCCCAGATCCGTCATCAGGCCGGCGAACAGACGGGCGTGGACGCGGTCGGGACGGCCGCCGCCGTACTCGTCGAACTCCACCGCCGCCATCGCCGCCTTGGCCCGGCCGTGCAGCCGGGGCAGCACCCAGGCGTGCGGGTCCGCCTCCTTCAGGTGGTACAGGGACCGCAGGGCCGCGTACTCGCGCAGGTGCCACAGCTCGCCCTCGTCGCGCAGGAAGTGGGTGACGCCCGAGCCGTCGGCCGGTTCGACGAGGAGGCCGGCGACCGCGTCCTCGACGCTCGCGTGCACCCGGGTGCCGGCGCGCAGCGCGGACAGGAAGCGGTGCTCCAGCGCGGCGCGGGTGCGCAGCAGGTCGGGGTCCCACTCGCGGTCGGGGGAGACGCCCGCGAAGCCGCGGTAGTGCAGCTCGTAGCACACATAGAGGGCGAGTTGGAGATCGTCGCCGTACGGGGACGCGGCGGCGGCGGTCTCGGGGTGGGGCAGCGGGCCCGCACCCAGCAGGTACTCCGTGACGGCGGCGGACAGCGGTCCCCGGGCCGTCGGCAGCCGGGGACCTTCGCGGTCGTGATCCAGATCCATGGGCTGCGGGTACCCGGGCGCGGCGCGAGAGCACCTTCCCGGTGCGTGTCCCATGTCTCCCGGACACCTCCTCACGTGCGCGGACGGCGACGGCCCGCCTCGGGGCCGTCGCCGTCCGCGCACATGGAGGTGCCTGCTTCAGTCGCCGCGGGACTCCTCCTGGGCCCGGAGGTTGGTCGTGAGGGCGTCCCCGGCCTCGCCGCGGTGCCGCCGCGCCTCCTCGGACTCCGACGAGCGCGTCTCGGCCTCCTCGACCTCGCGCAGCACCGCCTCGATCGCCGTCTCGGGCTTCTTCCGGGCGCGGTCGCCGTCATGGGACACGGCTGTCTCCTTCCGTGGTGCTCTCTCTGTTCCTCCGGTGCCCGGCCGCGGCGGCCGGACACCGGCGCTCAGCTGGTCGTGGTCGCGATGCGCAGCGGCACCGGGTCCGGGGCAGGGGCCTCGTCACCGCGCCGGGTGACCTCCGCCCACCAGGACGGGCCGTCCTCGATGTGCCGCAGCATGATGCCCTCGCGGATCGCCCAGGGGCAGACCGTCACCGTTCTCAGGCCCGTCAGCTTCATCGCGGTGTGCCCGACCACCGCGCCGGCCAGGCTCTGCGCGGCCCGCGGCGCGGAGATGCCGGGCAGCCGGGACCGTTCCGCGGCGGGCAGCGCGGCCAGCCGGTCGATCGCCCGCCGCAGGTCCCCGCAGCGCAGCTCGCGCTCCACGAACGGCCCGTGCCGTCCGGGCGCGGCCCCGCACAGCCGGCCCAGCTGCTGGAAGGTCCGCGAGGTGGCCACCGCGGTGCGCGGGCCCTCCCAGCGGATCCGTCCCGCCACGTCCCGCAGCTGGTGGCGCACACTGCGCCGCAGCGCCCGCACCAGCTCCGGCGGCGGCGGGTCGCAGCCCTCGAAGAACTCGTGGGTGAGCCGTCCCGCCCCGAGCGGCAGCGAGGCCACGAAGTCGGGCAGCCGGCCCCGGCCGAAGGCGACCTCCAGCGAGCCGCCGCCGATGTCGAGCAGGGCGAGGGGACCCGCCCGCCAGCCCATCCAGCGCCGGGCCGCCAGGAACGTCAGCTCCGCCTCCACCTCGCCCGGCAGGGTGCACAGGGCCACCCCCGTGCCGGTCCGCACGGTGCGCAGCACCTCCTGCCGGTTCGGGGCGGCCCGTACCACCGCGGTCGCGAAGGCCAGCGGACCGGCGGCACCCCAGCGGGTCGCGGTCCCGCTCGCCTCGGCGACCGCGTCGACGAGCCGCTCGACGGCGCCCTGCGGGATCGGGTCCCCCGGTCTGACCTGCTGCGACAGCCGCAGCCGCCACTTGGCGGTGTGCACCGGCAGCGGCACGCCGCCCTCCGCGTCCGCCACCACTAGCCGGACCGTGTTCGATCCGACGTCCACCACGCTGATCCGCATGCCCGGCAGGTACCCACTCGGCGGGCGCGTCAACGGAGCCGGGCGGGGGACGGCCGGCATCCATCGCCACGGCGGCGGAAACCCGCGTACCGGGACCGCCGCGCGTCCCTCAGGCGAGCTGCCGCCGCACCAGCTCGTGCAGCCGGCTCCCCGTGTCGGCGAGCAGCTGCGCGGGCGGGCCCTGCTGGGCGACCTTGCCGTCCTCCATCACGATCACACGGTCGGCGTCCAGCACGGTCGACAGGCGGTGGGCGATGACGACGCGGGTGGCGTTGAGCGCCTTGGTGGACTCGATCACCGTGCGCTGTGTCTCGTTGTCCAGGGCGCTTGTCGCCTCGTCGAAGAAGAGGATGCGCGGACGGCGGATCAGCGCCTGGGCGATCATCAGCCGCTGCCGCTGGCCACCGGAGACCGCCCCGCTGCCCGAGACGATGGTGTGCAGCCCCATCGGCATCCGCCGGATGTCCTCGGCGAGCCCCGCCATCTCGGCGGCCGCCATCACCTCCTCCGGCGTGTACGGCTCCGTGCCGCAGATCACGTCCATGATCGAGCCGGTGAACGGCTGCGCGTGCTGGAGCACCACCCCGCACTGGCGGCGTACCGCGGACTGGTCCAGGGCGGCCAGGTCCTGGCCGTCGTAGAGCACACTGCCCGACAGCGGACGGTCGAAGCCGATCAGCAGCCTGAGCAGGGTCGACTTGCCGCAGCCGCTCGGGCCCACGATCGCCACGAACTCGCCCGGCCGCACCTCGAACGACACATCGTCCAGGATCAGCGGCCCGTCGTCGGTGTACCGGAACGACAACCGCCGCGCCTCGATCGCCCCGGACAGCGGACCCGGCCGGGTGCTGGCCGTACGCACCTCCGGCGTCGCCTCCAGCACCGGTTTGATCTCCTCGAACAGCGGCAGCGCCGCCACCGCCGAGACGAACGCGCCGGTCAGCTGGGTCACCGAGGTCAGCAGCATGGTCACCGACGTGCTGAAGGTGAGGAAAGCCGCCGCCGACATCGAGCCGCGCGCCGGTCCCGCCAGCAGCATGAACATCACCAGCGTGCACAGCGGCAGGTACACCGCGCCCAGCACGGCGTTGAGGTTCTTGACGCGGCCCGCCTTGCGCTGGAGCTCACGGCTGTGCGCGAAACGCTCCGCCCAGGCGGCGTACGCGTAGTTCTCGGCCGCGGCCACCCGCAGCTTGGGCAGGCCCCGCAGCGTCTGGAACGCCTGGTTGTTCAGCTTGTTGGTGAGTACCACCAGCCGCCGCTGCCAGCGCACCTGCCACAGGCCGAGCCCCAGGAAGACCGCGGCGATCACGACGAGCATGCCGATCGCCGCCAGCGCCATCGGCATGCTGTACCACAGCAGCAGCCCCAGGTTCATCGCGCCGACGGTCACCGACTGGGCGACCGTCGGGCCGACCCCCGCCAGCAGCCGGCGGATCGCGCTGATGCCCATGGCGGCGCTCGCCAGCTCGCCGGTGGAGCGCTCGGTGAAGAACGTCGTCGGCAGTCGCAGCAGCCGGTCCCACACGGCCGGCTGGAGCGTCGCCTCGATCCGGCCCTCCAGCCGCAGGATGGTGAGGTTCTGCAGCAGCATGAACGCCGCCGCCACCACACCGCCGATCAGCACCGCCAGGCAGACCTGGCTGATCAGTTCGGTCTGGGCGCGCGGTACGAACTCGCCGAGCACCTTGCCCGTCGCCAGCGGCACCAGCGCCCCGACCGCCACCGTCACCAGCCCGCTGGCCAGCAGGTTGAGCAGGTCGCCGCGGGTGCCCCGCAGGCAGAACCGCATCAGCCGCAGCGGGCTGAGCCGGCGCTCGGGCAGTGGCCGGTAGAACATCACCGCGCGCGGTTCGAACTCCTCGGCGTTGGCCTTGTCCACGGCCGTCTCCCGCCCGGAGCCCGGATGCACCGCCACGTATCCGCCGCGCCGCCACAGCAGCGCCACCGGCGCCCCGGACAGCGCCCGCCGGCCCACCAGCGGCCCGACGTTCTCCCGCCACCAGCGGCCCTGGAGGCGCACGGCGCGGGTGCGCACCCGGGAGGCGACGGCGACCCGCTCCACCGGGTCGAGCCGGTCGCTCTCGGCGCCGCTGTGCGCGGGCTCGGCCAGCGCGATGCCCGCGGCCCGGGCGACCAGCTTGCACGCCGCGTACGTGGCGTCCGCGTCGGCGGCCGTCGTCCGCTGCGCCGACCGCTTGCCGATCGCCGCCAGCAGGGTCCGGTCGGCCCGGACGCGCACCGCCTCACCGGCCTTGATGCCTTCCGCGGTCCGGGTCTCGTGGGTGCGCTCCAGCTGCTCGATCCAGCGGTCCAGCGTGGTCAGCAGGCGGTACTGCTGGTCGACCATGCTCTGCCACAGCGCCGGGTCCATCAGCAGGTCGGCAGCCGCCTCGGCGCCGTACAGCTCGCCGTACCGCACGCTGCCCGGCGGCACCTGCATCCAGAACACGTCGTCGTCGGCGGCGGGCGCCGCGGCCCGCTCGGTGGCCATCGGCGCCTGGAACAGGATGGACAGGCCGCGGCCGACGCCGAGGGCGAGGGCGTGCTCCAGCGGGCTCGTCGCCGGCGGGACGTACTGCGGCTGGCCGTACTCGTCGTACGCCCAGGTCTGTGTGGTCGCCGGCTGGTAGAGCTCCCGCAGGCCGATGCGGTGCACCACGCAGTCGCGCAGCGGGCGGGCCACCAGCGTGTGCTGCGGTCCGGCGACCGGGCCGAGCAGCAGCGAACCCGCCTCCAGACGGCCGAGGTGGTGCCAGTGGCCCTGCTGCGCGGCGTCCACCGCGAACAGGTCGACGGCGCCCGCCGCGACCAGCCACAGCACCTGCGGGCCCTCCAGGTCCAGCCGGCTGAAGCCGGCGCAGTCCAGGCGGGTGCCCAGCCGGCCGAGCGCGCCGAGGACCAGGTCCTCCTCGTGGACGGACGTCATCTCACCGCTCCCTGACCAGTGCCGCGTACGCGCCGCCGCGCGCCACCAGCTCCTCGTGCCGCCCGCGCTCGACGACCGTGCCGTGCTGGAGCACGACGATCTCGTCGCTGTCGCGCACGGTGCTGAGCCGGTGCGCGATCACCACACAGGCGCAGCCCCGCTTGCGCAGGTTGTCCATGACCACCTGTTCGGTCTCGGCGTCCAGCGCGCTCGTCACCTCGTCCAGCACGAGGATGCTGGGCCGGCGCACCAGCGCCCGCGCGATCTCCAGGCGCTGGCGCTGCCCGCCGGAGAAGTTGCGGCCGTCCTGCTCCACCCGGCTGTGGATGCCGCCGGGGCGGCGCGTCACCACGTCGTACAGGGCGGCGTCGCGCAGCGCCTCCATCACCGCGTCGTCGGGGATGGACGGGTCCCACAGCGCCACGTTGTCGCGGACCGTGCCCTCGAAGAGGAACACCTCCTGGTCGACGAAGGAGACGGAGGCGGCCAGCGCCCCGCGCGGGATGTCCTCGATCCGCCGCCCGTCGATGCGGATGACGCCCTCCCACGGCGTGTACAGACCCGAGATCAGCCGGGACACCGTGGACTTTCCGCTGCCCGAGCCGCCGACCAGTGCCACCTGCTGCCCCGGGCCGACGACCAGGTCGAAGCCGCTGAGCAGGGGCTTGTCGAGGGGGTTGTAGCCGAAGGTGATGTTCTCCAGCTCGACATGGCCCCGCAGGCGGCGCGTGGAGTCGCCGGCGCCGGGGCGGCCGTAGAGCGGATCGGCCTGGAAGTTCTCGACGTCCTTCAGACGGGCCACGTCGGCCGCGAAGTCCTGGATGCGGCCCGCGACGCCGTTCAGACGGGTCAGCGGGGCGGTGAAGCGGGCCACCAGCGCCTGGAAGGCGACCAGCAGCCCGACCGAGATGTGGCCCTCCACCGCGCGCATGCCGCCGATCCACAGGATCAGCGCGCTGTTGAAGGTGGCGAGCGTCGGCGCCACCACGCCCAGCCAGGCGCTCGGCACCCCGAGCCGCTGCTGCTCCTCCAGGGTCGTGGCGTGCTGCCCGGCCCACTTGCGGAAGTAGCCGTCCTCGCCGCCGGTCGCCTTCATCGTCTCGATCAGTTGCAGACCGGTGTACGAGGTGTTGGTGAGCCGCGCGGTGTCCGCCCGCAGCTTCGCGGTGCGCGTGGCGCGCAGCCGGATGACGACCCGCATCGCCACGATGTTCAGCAGCGCCACGCCGATGCCGACGAAGGTCAGCTGGGGGTCGTAGGTGTACATCAGCAGCGCGTACAGGACGACGACCACCGCGTCCACGCCCGCCGCCGCCAGGTCGCGGGCCAGGGTCTCGGCCACCGCGTCGTTGGACTGGAGCCGCTGGACCAGGTCGGCCGGGCTGCGCTGGGAGAAGAACGTCACCGGCAGCCGCAGCAGATGGCGCAGGAAGCGGGCGCTGGACAGAGTCGAGGAGATGAGCCGGCCGCGCAGCAGGTTGGCCTGCTGGAGCCAGGTCAGGACGACGGTGAGCAGCACGCACGCCGCCATCGACGTGAACAGCACGCCCAGCAGCGAGGTCTGCCGGCCGATGAGGAATTCGTCGATGTAGGTGCGGCTGAGCGCGGGCACCGCCGCGCCGACGATCACCAGCAGCAGGCTCGCCAGCACCGCGGCCGGCAGGGTGCCCGCGGTGCCGCGCAGCCGGGCCGGCATCGCGCCCAGCACGCCCGGCCTGCGCCCGCCCCGGGTGAAGCCCTCGCCGGGCTCCAGGACCAGGACCACGCCGGTGAAGCTGCCGTCGAACTCCTCCAGCGGCACGAACCGGCGCCCCTTGCCGGGGTCGTTGATGTACACCCCGCGGCGGCCGAAGCGGCGGCCCATGCCGTCGTAGACGACGTAGTGGTTGAACTCCCAGAACAGGATGGCCGGCGCCTTGACCTCGGCGAGGGCGGCCAGGTCCATCTGCATGCCCTTGGCGGTCAGGCCGTAACCGCGCGCCGCCTTGAGCAGGTTGCTGGCGCGCGAGCCGTCGCGGGAGACACCGCAGGCGATGCGCAGCTCCTCCAGCGGGACGTGGCGGCCGTAGTGGCCGAGCACCATCGCCAGGGAGGCGGCGCCGCACTCGACGGCCTCCATCTGGAGCACGGTCGGGGTGCGGACGGTCTTCGTGCGGGCCTTGGGCACCGTGCGCTTGGGCGGCGGGGCGGCACGGCGTCTGCCCCGGGTCTTCAGGTCGGCGGTCACGGCAGCAGCCAATCGACGGGACGCTGGTCGGCCAGCCGGATCGAGCCCGTGGCCAGGGTCATGGAGGTGAGGGCGTACGGCGGTCCGCCGGCCGTCGACCAGACGTAGCCGCTCTTCGTTGCGGAGGAGGTGTCGAGGCGGACCGTCACGGCGATGGGCCTGCCCTCCTTGGTGAACTGCTCGCCGAGCTGGCTGTCGCCGAGGAACGCGCCGATCTGCTGCGCGGACTGGGCGGAACGGTCCACCGACTTCACATGGCCGCGCAGCACGCCGTACTCCTGGGAGGGCACCGACTGCACGGTCAGGTCCACGGCGGCGCCCGCCCGGATCTCGGCGGCGTTCTCGGCGGGGACGTACACGGTGGCGTACAGGGGGTCCCGGGCGCGGGCGACCTTCTCGACGGCGGCGACGTTCGCGCCGGTCTGGACGATCTGCCCGACGGTGGCGGCGAGCGCGCTGACCCGGCCCGCGTCGAGGGCGCGGACGGCCGTCTCGCCCTCGGCGGTACGGACCTTCAGCACCGGCGCGCCGGCGGGCAGCCGCTCGCCCTGCTCGGCGAGGACGGCGGTGACCTGGCCGGCGACGGGGCTCTGCAGCACGTAGCTGCCCTGCCCGTGGGTGAGGACGGCGGGCGCGCTGACGGTGGAGGCGACCGAGCCGGTCACCGCCCACACGGACGCGGCGGCCATCGCGACGACGGTCACGGACAGGACGAGCCAGCCCTGCGGGCGGGCGAACCGCACCGGGAGATCGAGCTCCTCCGGCGACTGGAGCCTGGCGAGGGCCTGCTGGCGGAACTGCACGGACCTTCCCTCACCTGCGGAACGTGGCGGAACTTGACGGAACCGGCCCGGACGGGCCGGTGTGACGGCACCCGAGAGTCCCGGAGCCGGGGAGCGGCTCCGGGACTTCGGTAGCGCGTGGGCGCGATCAGAGACCGGCGACCAGGCCGGTGACCGGGGCGGTGTTCAGGCCCGTGACGCCCTCGACCGTCTCGACGACGCCGTTCACCAGGCCGGTGACCGGGGCGATGCTGTCCACCACGCCGGTGACGGTGTTCAGGGCGTTGATGGCGAGGCCGCCGGAGACGTTGTCGAGCTCGGCGTCGGCGATCTCGACGGTCTCAACCTGGGGGGTGGAGTTCATGATGGAACTTCCCTTCATATGGATATTCACAAGGGGGGAGCGGCCCCCTCTGGGGACAGATGGACGGCCGCGGCCGCGGGTGCCGGGCGCCCGGCCCGGGAGCCGTTCGCGGCCCCCGCGGTGCGATGGATCAAAGCACGGCGCCAGCCCGCCGTTCCACTCAAGCACCCCCTCCGACCAGGCAGTTCGAACCGTGCGGCCACCTTTTGGTGCAGGTGCGCGCACGGCTTGCTGGCGACTTCTTCACATGCGGCGCGGTGCCGGAGCGCCGACGTCCCCGCGGTCCGGTCGGCGAATCCGGCACTTGGGTCCCAAAGGCGTGAGCGGGGCCGGGCGCTTGTGCAGATCCCCCGGGCGCGGTGACCGGGTTGGGCATTCGATGTGCAGATTCACTGAAGCGAGGATTCCATTCCGTGTCGTCGACAGATCGTTATCGACCGATCGCCGAACGTAATGAAAAGTGGTGTGATCGAGGCTGATATATCCGCAGGAAACAGCCGTGCCGACGCCTTCTCACATCTCCCGCGTCCTGAGCAGCAACAGGGCGATGTCGTCGATGCGTTCCTCCGCGTCCGCGACGTGCCGCACCAGTGTGTCGGCGAGCGCGTCCAGCGGCAGGTCTCCGGCCTCCGCCAGCCGCCGCCCCAGATCGGCGAGGGCGTCCTCGAGGTCGACGCCGGGCGCTTCCACCAGCCCGTCGGTGTAGAGGACGAGCAGGGACCCGGGGGAGAGGTCGGCCTCCGAGCTGGGGTACACCGCCGACGGCTCGATGCCCAGCAGCGGACCGCCGGCCAGATCGAGGACCCGCACCCGCCCGTCCGGCCGCCGCAGCAGGGGCGGAGGGTGCCCCGCGCGGGACAGCACGGCCCGCCGCCGGCCCGGGTCGATCCGCAGGTACAGACAGCTGGCGAACAGATCGCTCCCCAGGTCGATGAGCAGCCGGTTGGTCCGGCGCATGACCTCCTCCGGCGCCTGGCCGACGGCCGTGTACGCGCGGACGGCGGTGCGGATCTGCCCCATCAGCCCGGCCGCGGTCACGTTGTGGCCCTGCACGTCCCCGATCACCGCGGCGGCCATGCCCTCGACGGGCACCAGATCGTAGAAGTCGCCGCCGATGTCCATGCCCCGTGTGGCCGGCAGATAGCGGGCGGCCGCCTCGATCCCCGGCAGGGGCGGCAGCGAGTGCGGCAGCAGGGCCTCCTGGAGCCCGTGGGCCAGACGGTGTTTCGCGTCGTACAGCAGGGCCCGGTCCAGGGCCTGGGCGACCAGCCCGGCCAGGCTGGTCAGCACCGCCCGCTCCTCCGCCGGGAACGGATGCGGCCGGGCGTAGGCGAGCACCCAGGTGCCCACCGGCCGGCCGGAGGCGATCAGCGGCAGATAGGCCCAGGCGGCGAAGCCGTCCGGCGTGGCCTGCCGGGCCGGATACAGGTGCTCCAGCTGCTCCGCGGACTCCAGGAACGCGGGCACCCCCGTCCGCAGGACCTGGGTGCCGGGAGTGCGCTCGGTCAGCGGCATCCCGTCGAACCGCTCCACGACGTACGGGTCCGGATAGCCCCGGTGCCCCAGCACATGCATCCGGCCCGCCCGCGAGCCGAGGACCACCAGAGCCTGGCTGCCCAGCGTGGGGGCGATCTCGTCCGCCACCAGCTGCACCACGTCCTGCACGCCCGCCGCCTCGGTCAGCGCCCCGGCCAGGCTCAGCACCTGCGCGATGGTCACCAGGCGGGACGGCGTCCCGGCCGGCGCCGGACCCCCGGCACCGGACCGTCCGGCCCCGGACACGCCCTGGGACCGGCTGATGCGCACGCTCAGCCCGTTCCGGTCCGGGTACAGCCGGAACGACAGCCACTCGCCGGGCGGGCGCAGCGCCACGAACGAGGTCGTGTGCTGGCTGAGCAGCGCCGCCCGGTAACGGTCCTCGTACACGGGGTCGTTCAGCCACGGCACGGCCGCCCACAGCGGCGTGCCGAGCAGCCTGCCGGCCGGCACGCCCAGCAGTTCGGCCGCCGCCGGATTGACGAAGCCCACGCGCCCGTGCACGTCCAGCGAGCACAGCCCGTACGGCAGCCGCCCCGCCATCCGCACGGCCTCCAGGGCGCCGAGCGACCCGGCCACCGCCCCCGCGGCCGGCGCGGCGGCCGGTTCCGGCTCGTGCCGCGCCGGCGGACGCGTCCGCGCCCCGCGCTCCAGCCGGAGCGCCAGCCGGTCGCAGGCGGCCGCCAGCTGCTCCCGTTCCCGCCCGGACAGCTCCGCGGGGCGCGTGCCCGGCCAGGTCAGGAACACCCCGCCGTACACGGCGGAGCCGGTCGCCACCGGGAGGGCGGCCAGGGCGAACGGGTAGGGGAGCACCACCGCGACCCGCGGATAGCGCCGGGCCATCTCCTCCTCGCCGCCGACCCAGACCAGCCGCCGGTCGCGCACGGCGTCGGCCACCGGGATCCGCGCGCTCATCGGCACCCGCTCCCAGGGCGCCGCGAAGGACCGGGGAAGCCCCGCCATCACCGCCATCTCCAGCACCCGCCGGTCCGCGGAGAGCAGATACACCGCACCGGCGTGCGCGTGGACCTCCTCCATCATCGAGGCCAGCGCCAGCGAAAGCGCCGGCCGGCCGACCACCGGCCCGGAGCCCGGGGGCTCCCCCGGAGTCGACTGCCGGTCGGACACCCCGACCACCTCCTCGCACGGCCGGGCGACGGTCCCAGGGTCAAATCTCCCTCGCGGCGGCCCGCGGCGCACGGCGAGCCGCCCGGCGGCCGCCGAAGGACGCGGCCTACCCGCCCGAGCCGCGGATCCCGCGCGGACAGGGCAGACGCGGTCCGGGCGCGGGCCTAGAGGGGCCCGGCACGGGACGCGATCGCCCCGGTCTCCCGCGCGGCCGCCCGGGCGCCGGTGCCGGCGCCCGGGCGGCCGGCACGGCCTCGACGAAGAGGACGACCCGACGTGCCGGGACCGCGCGGCGGGGTACCCGGATCCGCAGCACAGCGGAGAGAGGGCGAGGAAAGAGGTACGTCATGGTCCAGTACGTCCGCGACATCATGACGAGCGAACCGGTGACCGTCGAGCCGCAGACCTCCGTCGTCGACGTGGCCCGCATCATGCGGGACGAGGATCTCGGAGCCGTCCTGGTGACGGAGGGGGACCGGCTGCGCGGGCTGGTCACCGACCGGGACCTGGTGATCCGGTCGCTCGCGGAGGGCGGCGACCCGCAGCAGACCACCGTGGCCGGCGCGTGCAGCGACGACGTGGTGACCGTCCGGCCCGACGAGGAGCTGGACCACGCGGTGGAGCTGATGCGCGAGCACGCCGTGCGCCGCATCCCGGTCGTCGACGAGGGGCATCCGGTGGGCATCGTCTCCCTCGGCGACATGGCCATGGAGCGCGACCCGGACTCGGCGCTCGGCGACATCAGCGTGGCCCGGCCGAACACGTAAGGGCGCGGCGGCGGAGCGACGCACGCATGACCGCGGGCGGCCCGCCCCCGAAGCGGGCCGCCCGCGGTCCGCCGGCCTCGCGCGTGCCCGGACGGACGGTGCCGCGAGGCCGCTCCGCGTCCCGGCCCGGCCCGAACGGGCGACGGCGTGGGCGTTTGGCACCGTCCGCCGCCGGGAACCCGGCGGCGCGCCACCGTGCGGCGCCGGGCCGGCGGCCCGCCCCCTGGCGCCGATCGCACGCACCCGGAAGGAAGATGATGCCCCGTGACCACGGACACCGGTGACAAACCCGTCGCCCGCCGGCCGGAGACAGGCTGGTCGACCGCCCGCCGCCTGCGCGGCCGGAGCGCTCCGCGCACATGGGTCCCGGCCGTCGAGGACGGCGACCCGCCGCGCGCGCCCCGTCCGGGCCCCGAGCCGCACATCGTCAGGGGCGAGGACTGACGGCCGGCCCCGGGCACCGGTACGCCGCGCGCGCCGCGGAGCGGCGGCCCGGCGGCGGTCACGGAGGACACGCGGGTCACCGGCAGCTCACTGGTAACGTCGCCGGTATGCGGCCCGCAGGACACAGCAAGGTGCACACGCGTTCATGAACCTCCTCGTCACCGGCGCCGCCGGATTCATCGGCTCCCACTACGTCCGCGCGCTGCTCGCCTCCGACGCGCCCGGGGCGCCGCGGATCACGGTGCTGGACAAGCTGACGTACGCCGGAACCCTGGACAATCTCGAACCCGGCCATCCCCGCCTCCACTTCGTGCGGGGCGACATCCGCGACGCCGCACTGGTCGACAAGCTGATGGCCGGCGCCGACCAGGTGGTGCACTTCGCGGCGGAATCCCACGTGGACCGCTCCCTCCACACCGCCGCCGACTTCGTCCTCACCAACGTGGTGGGCACGCAGACGCTCCTGGACGCGGCGCTGCGGCACGGCGTGGAACCGTTCGTGCACGTCTCCACCGACGAGGTGTACGGCTCCCTGGAGTCCGGCTCGGCGACGGAGGAGGACCCGCTGCGGCCCAGCTCCCCCTACTCCGCCTCCAAGGCCGCCGCCGATCTGCTCGCCCTCGCCTATCACCGCACCCACGGCCTGGACGTGCGGATCACCCGCTGCTCCAACAACTACGGCCCCCGTCAGTTCCCCGAGAAGATCATCCCGCTGTTCGTCACCCGCCTCCTCGACGGAGGAAGCGTTCCGCTCTACGGGGACGGGCGCAACGTCCGCGACTGGCTGCACGTCGAGGACCACTGCCGGGGCGTCGAGCTGGTCCGCACCCGGGGCCGGGCGGGCCAGGTCTACAACATCGGCGGCGGCACCGAGCTGAGCAACCGGGAGCTGACCGCCCTGCTCCTGCGGGCCTGCGGCGCCGGCTGGGACCGGGTGGAGTACGTCGACGACCGCAAGGGCCACGACCTGCGGTACTCGGTCGACTGGAGCAAGGCCCGCGACGAACTGGGCTACCGCCCCCGGCGCGACTTCGCCGCGTCCCTCGCCGAGACCGTCGCCTGGTACCGGGACAACCGCGCCTGGTGGGAGCCGCCCGGACGGCGCACCGCGGGGGAGCACGCGTGAGGCCGGCACCGCCCGCACCCGCCCGGCCGGACGCTCCGGCCGGCGGCGGCCGGGCCGGCCCCGTGCGCCTGCTGCTCATGTCCGACACCCACCTGCCCCGCCGCGCCCGGGAGCTGCCCGCCCCGCTCCTGGCCGAGCTGCCGCGCGCCGACGTCGTCTTCCACGCGGGGGACTGGGTCGACACGGCCACGCTCGACCTGCTGGAGAGCCGCAGCCGCCGGCTCGTCGCCGTGTACGGCAACAACGACGGGCCCGGCCTGCGGGCCCGGCTGCCCGAGGTGGCGTACGCAGACATCGGCGGCCTGCGCTTCGGCGTGGTCCACGAGACCGGCCCGGCCCAGGGCCGGGAGGCCCGCTGCGCCGCGCGCTTTCCCGGCCTGGACGTCCTGGTCTTCGGGCACAGCCACATCCCCTGGGACACCACCGCGCCCACCGGGCTGCGCCTGCTCAACCCCGGTTCCCCGACCGACCGCCGCCGCCAGCCGTACTGCACCTACATGACCGCCTCGGTGGCCGACGGCCGCCTCACCGATGTCGCGCTCCACCGTCTGCCGTCCCGCCGCGCCTGACCACCTGGGCCGGCGACGCCTGATCACCTGAGCCGTCGACCGGCCGCGTCCCCGCGACCGGTTTTCGTCCCCCGGTGCCGCGACCGCGGTCCGCCCGCGCCGCGCCGGTGGCGTCAGCCGGCCGACGGACCGGTCCAGTTTGCCGCCACACGGCCGAGGCGCACCCGCTGGGGGTGGTCGCCGACCGGGACGGACACCGCCTTCCGGCCGGTGGCGAAGTCGATGGCCGTGACCTGGTCGGAGCCGCTCTCGGAGACGACGCAGTGCCTGCCGTCCCCGCTGACGGTGGCCCAGTAGGGCTTCGCCGCGGGGACGAGCGGGCCCTCGTCCAGCGTGGCGCGGTCGACCACCGCGGCGTAGTCGTCCATGGTCCCCGCGACGCACAGCCTGGCGCCGTCCGGGCTCATCGCGATGCCGTGGTGACGTGAGTCGTTGACCCAGGTGGTGCGGTCCTCGCCGGTCGCCGGGTTCTTCGGCAGCGTCTTCGTCCGGGTGATCCGGTCGGCGGCGACGTCGTACTCGAAGAAGCCGTTGAAGAAGGAGACCTGGAAGTACAGCCGGGACTCGTCGGGCGAGAAGACGGCGGGCCGCACGGCGTCCGAGCGGTCCTTCAGCCCGACGGCGTCGAGCCGCTCGCGCATGTCGATCACCTTGACCGGCTGGTACGTCGCGGCGTCCGCGACCGTGATGCGCCGGTCGCCCTTGGTCCAGTCCAGCCACGGGGCGTCGAGCGAGGTGTTCACCTCGCCGATGGACATGTTCCAGAGATACGCGCCGTCCTTGCTGAAGACGTTCTCGTGGGGCTTGTCGCCGGTGGCGAACGAGCCGAGCTCCGTGCCCGTCTCGATGTCCAGCACGTGCACGGTGTTCGCGGTCGACGCCGACACCGCGACCCGCTTGCCGTCGGGGGAGACGGCCATGTGGTCGGAGCGGTAGCCGTCCACCGGGAAACGCCATTCGAGACGTCCGGTGGCCAGGTCGATGGAGACCACGTCGGCGAAGCTGGGCCGTGAGACGACCACCGACGATCCGTCCGGGGTCGTGTACATGTCGTCGACCAACTGGTCGTGGCCCTCGCCGACGCTGGTGCGAATCCCCAGGAAGTAGATCAGCCGGATCGGGTCGGCCTTGATCTCGGCCAGCCGCTTCTCCTTGTCCGGGACCACGTCGATCCGCCCGATCCTGCCGAAGTCCCCGGTGGACTCGATGACGTCGGCGGTGCCGTCCCAGTTGTTGCCGACGAACAGCACCTCCCGCAGCCCGGCGGGGGAGTGCGCGTCCGCCGGGCCGGCGGAGGCGTTCGCGGGGGTGGTGAGGCTGAGCGCCAGGGCGGCGGCCGCGGCGGCGGTCACGGAGCGAAGGTGCCTGGGGGACCTGGTGGCGGGCATGACGCCTCCTCTGGTGTGAACATGCCAAATCGAGGGTCGGACATGAGCCTTGTTCAACTCCGATTACTTACTGGAAAGTAGGGATCGATCGTCCCTCTTCACAAGACTGCGTACACGACAAAAAATCGGCACACCGGGGCGATGGCCGACGTGCGGCACGCGTTGTGCCGCCGGAGCGCCGCCGCCACGCCGGACACCGCCGCCCCTCCGGTACCGGCACGCCGGAATGGCGTGATCCGGATCCCTTACCGATCAGTCACGCATAGGGTCGGCAGGGACGGAGACCGGTCGATGAAAGGGGCAGCGCCATGGCGCAGGAAGTACGCGGCGTGATCGCGCCGGGCAAGGACGAGCCGGTGCGCATCGAGACGATCGTCGTACCGGACCCGGGGCCCGGCGAGGCAGTGGTGCGCGTCCAGGCCTGCGGGGTGTGCCACACCGACCTGCACTACAAGCAGGGCGGCATCAGCGATGACTTCCCCTTCCTGCTCGGCCACGAGGCCGCGGGCGTGGTGGAGTCGGTGGGGGAGCAGGTCACCGACGTCGCCCCCGGCGACTTCGTGATCCTGAACTGGCGCGCGGTGTGCGGGAAGTGCCGCGCCTGTCTGCGCGGCCGGCCCTGGTACTGCTTCGACACCCACAACGCCGAACAGCGGATGACCCTGCCGGACGGCACGGAACTCTCGCCCGCCCTCGGCATCGGCGCCTTCGCCGAGAAGACCCTCGTCGCCGCCGGGCAGTGCACCAAGGTCGACCCGGCCGTCGCCCCGCAGGTCGCCGGGCTGCTGGGCTGCGGCGTGATGGCCGGCATCGGCGCGGCGATCAACACCGGCGGCGTCGGCCGGGGCGACACGGTCGCCGTCATCGGCTGCGGCGGTGTCGGGGACGCGGCCGTCGCCGGTTCCCGTCTGGCCGGCGCGGCGAAGATCATCGCCGTGGACATCGACGACCGGAAGCTGGAAACCGCCCGCGCCATGGGCGCCACCCACGCCGTCAACTCCCGCGAGACCGACCCGGTCGAGGCGATCCGCGACCTGACCGGCGGCTTCGGCGCCGATGTCGTCATCGAGGCGGTCGGCCGCCCGGAGACCTACCGGCAGGCGTTCTACGCCCGCGACCTGGCCGGCACCGTCGTCCTCGTCGGCGTCCCCACCCCCGAGATGAAGCTCGAGCTGCCCTTCCTGGACGTCTTCGGCCGCGGCGGCGCCCTGAAATCCTCCTGGTACGGCGACTGCCTGCCCTCCCGCGACTTCCCCATGCTGATCGACCTGCATCTGCAAGGCCGCCTCGACCTCGCCGCGTTCGTCACCGAGACGATCGCGCTGGACGAGGTGGAGAAGGCCTTCGAGCGGATGCACGCCGGTGACGTCCTGCGCTCGGTGGTGGTGCTGTGATGACCGCCCGCATCGAACGCCTCGTCACCTCCGGCCAGTTCACCCTCGACGGCGGCACCTGGGACGTCGACAACAACGTCTGGATCGTCGGCGACGACCGCGAGGCCGTCGTCATCGACGCCGCCCACGACGCCGACGCCATCGCCGAAGCCGTCGGCGACCGGCGCCTGACCGCAATCGTGTGCACCCACGCCCACAACGACCACGTGAACGCCGCCCCGGCCCTGGCCGACCGCACCGGCGCGGTCATCTGGCTGCACCGCGACGATCTGCCGCTGTGGCAGCGGACCCACCCGGACCGGCTGCCCGACGCCTGGCTGTCCGACGGCCAGGTGATCGAGGCCGCGGGCGCCGACCTGACCGTCCTGCACACGCCGGGACACGCGCCCGGCGCGGTCTGCCTGTACGACCCCGGCCTCGGCACCGTCTTCACCGGCGACACCCTCTTCGCCGGCGGCCCGGGCGCCACCGGCCGGTCCTACTCCCACTTCCCGACGATCATCGACTCCCTCCGCGACCGGCTGCTCACCCTGCCGCCCGAGACCGAAGTCCGCACCGGCCACGGCGACTCCACCACCATCGGCGCCGAGGCCCCCCATCTGGACGAGTGGATCAAACGGGGCCACTGATCCCGACCAGGACGGGGCACGCCCGGTCCCTCCCCGGCGGCGACGCACTCGCCGCCCGCCCGCGCCCCGGCCGGACGACCTCGGGAGCGGCGGGGTGGCGGGACGGCCCGGAAAAGGCGACAGGAGATGTCCGGTTTCCCGGGCACCCTCACCGGTGAGAGATCACGCACCGCACGACGGGAGGCCGGACATGTCACGACCGCTGGAGGGCAAGGTCGCATGGGTCGCGGGGGCGACCCGGGGAGCCGGACGCGGCATCGCCGTGGAGCTCGGGGCGGCCGGGGCCACCGTCTACGTCACCGGGCGCAGCACGCGCGCCCGGCGCTCGGAGTACGACCGCCCCGAGACCATCGAGGACACCGCCGACCTCGTCACCGAGGCCGGCGGCCACGGCATCGCCGTACCCGCCGACCACCTCGACCCCCGGCAGGTGCGCGCGGTGGCCGACCGCATCGCCCGCGAACACGACCGCCTGGACGTCCTGGTCAACGACATCTGGGGCGGCGAGATGCTCTTCGAGTGGGACACCCCGGTCTGGGAGCACGACCTCGACAAGGGTCTCAGGCTGCTCCGCCTCGCGGTCGACACCCACGCCATCACCAGCCACCACGCCCTGCCGTTGCTGCTGCGGCGCCCCGGCGGCCTGGTCGTGGAGGTCACCGACGGCACCGCCGAGTACAACCGCGACCACTACCGCAGCTCCTTCTTCTACGACCTCGCCAAGGTGTCCGTGCTGCGCATGGCCTTCGCCCTCGGCCACGAACTGGCGCCGCGCGGCGCCACGGCCGTCGCCCTCACCCCGGGCTGGCTCCGCTCGGAGATCATGCTCGACGTCTACGGCGTACGCGAGGACAACTGGCGGGACGCCCTGGACCGCGTCCCCCACTTCGCCATCTCCGAGACGCCCCGTTTCGTGGGCCGTGCCGTCACCGCCCTCGCCGCCGATCCCGGCGTGGCCCGCTGGAACGGGCAGTCCCTCTCCAGCGGCGGCCTCGCCCAGGTGTACGGCTTCACCGATCTCGACGGCAGCCGCCCGGACGCCTGGCGCTACATCGTCGAGGTCCAGGACGCCGGAAGGCCGGCGGACGTGACCGGCTACCGCTGACCGCCCCCCTCCGGTGCGCGCGGCGCGTCCGGCTCGCCAGCCGGCTCATCAGCCGGTTCGCCGAACGCCGCCGGGCCGTCCTTCCGGAGCGCCGCCCCCCGTACCGCGGCGCCGAGGGACGTGATCAGTAACACGGTCTGATATGTCCGATTGGCTCGCGATTACTCACGGCGCCTTCACTTTCGGCGCCGTATGCTTCACATCATGTCCACCACTGTTGAACCCTCCTCCGAGCGATCGGCTGCCGAGGTCAACGAGGAGATCCGGGCCCTGTGGCTCCGGTCGGGCGGGACACTGAGCGTCGAGCAGCGCGAGGAGTACCAGCGGCTCGTCTTGGAGTGGGCCGCCGCGGCCCCGGCCCCGGAGCGGGCCGCCTGACGCCGCGGGCCCGCCACGGCGCAGCGGAACCCCGCTTGGGGGCACCAGACGACGAATGGGTGCCCTTCTCGCGCTGACCTCGGCCGTCTGCTACGGCGTCGTCGACTTCGCAGGCGGCCTGCTGTCCCGGCGCGTCCACTTCACCGCCGTCTCCTTGTTCGGCCAGCTCGGCGGCCTGCTGCTCGCCCTCGTGGCGGCGCTCCTCGTCCCGGCGGGCGCCCCGCACCCGCCGGACCTGCTGTGGGGCGCGCTGTCCGGCGTGGGCAGCGGCACCGCCATGCACTTCCTCAACCGCGGGCTCAGCCGCGGCGCGATGAGCGTCGTGGTCCCGGTGAGCGCCGTCACCGGTGTCGCGCTGTCCGTGCTGTGCGGGGTGCTCGTCCTCGGTGACCGTCCCGGCCCGCTCGCCTGGGCGGGCATCGCCGTCACCGTCCCCGCGCTCTGGCTGGTCTGCGGGCCCGGCCCCGGCGGCCCGGGTCCGGCCGCCGCCGACGGCCTGCTCGCCAGCGCCGGTGTCGCCGTCCAGTACCTCGCCCTCGGCCAGGCCGGTCCCGGCAGCGGGCTGTGGCCCGTGGCCGCCGGCCGTGTCGCCGCCGTACTGCTGCTGCTCCCCGGCGCGGTGCGCCGCCCAGGGCGCCTGCGGCTGCCGCCCCGGCGGTCCGCCCAGGCCCTCCTGATCGGGGCGGGCGCCGCGCTCGGCCTGATGCTCTACCTGCTCGCCGCGCAGCGGCAGCTCGTGGCGGTCGCCGTGGTGCTCGCCTCCCTCTACCCGGCCCTGCCCGTCGTACTGGGGGTGGCCCTCCTGCGCGAGTCGGTCACCCCGCGGCAGGTGACCGGCCTGCTGGGCGCGGGGGCGGCCACGGTGCTGCTGGCCCTGGGCTGATCAGGGCCGCAGTACGCCGCAGAGCGTGCCGCTCGCGCCACGCCGAGTCGGAAGAAGGCGCACCCCCCGGGAGGCACTCGTGCCGTGTCCCCGGCCCCGCGCAGCCCTTATCTTGTGCCCCATGACCCGTACCCCGCAGGACCGGAGCGGCGACCCCAATCCCCTGCGCGCCCTCACCCTCGACCGGCTGAAACGCCGCACGAGCATGAAATGGCGCACCTACCCCGAGGACGTACTGCCGCTGTGGGTGGCCGAGATGGACGTAGCGCTCGCCGAGCCCGTCGTGCGCGCCGTCACCGACGCCCTCCGCCTCGGCGACACCGGCTATCCCGCCGGCACCGCCTACGCCGAGGCGCTGGCCGCCTTCGCCGACCGGCGCTGGGGCTGGAGCGGGCTCGCCGTGGAGCGCACCGCGGTCGTGCCCGACGTCATGCTGGGCGTGGTCGAGATGCTCAAGCTGGTCACCGGGCCCGGCGATCCGGTGGTGGTCAACCCGCCCGTATATCCGCCGTTCTACCCGTTCGTGGAGCACATGGACCGGCGGGTGGTCGAGGCGCCGCTCGGCGCGGACCTGCGCATCGACCCGGAGGCACTGGAGGACGCCTTCCGGCGCGCCGCCGGGGCCGGCGGACGCGCCGCCTACCTGCTGTGCAGCCCGCACAACCCGACCGGGACCGTCCACACCGCCGCCGAACTGGCCACCGTCGCCGCCCTCGCCGAGCGCTACGGCGTCCGGGTCGTCGCCGACGAGATCCACGCGCCGCTCGTCACCGGCGGCACGCGGTTCGTGCCGTACCTGAGCGTGCCCGGCGCGGAACGGGGCCTGGCGCTGATGTCGGCTTCCAAGGGCTGGAACCTCGCCGGACTCAAGGCCGCGCTCGCCCTCGCCGGGCCCGGGGCCGCCGCCGACCTGGCCCGGATGCCCGAGGAGGTCGGTCACGGCCCGAGCCACCTCGGCGTCATCGCCCACACGGCGGCGCTGCGCGACGGCACCGCCTGGCTGGACGCGCTGCTGGCCGGTCTCGCCGGCAACCGGCGGCTGCTCACCGGCCTGCTGGCCGAGCGGCTGCCCGGCATCGTGCACCGGCCGGGGGAGGCGACCTGTCTGGCCTGGCTGGACTGCCGCGCGCTCGGGCTGGGTGACGACCCGGCGCAGGCGTTCCTGAGCCGCGGGCGGGTGGCGCTCAGCTCCGGGATCCCCTTCGGCACGGGCGGAGCCGGCCATGTGCGGCTCAACCTGGGGACATCGCCGGAGGTGCTCTCGGAGGCGGTACGGCGGATGGCGGCGGCGCTGCGCGCCGGCGACCGCGGCTGACCGGCCGTCAGGTCCAGGCGCGGTACGGCTCGTCGGCCAGCTGGAAGACCGGTTCTCCCCGCACCGGGTCCTTGGCCGTGGACAGCCGCACCCGGTCCCCGCTGTGGATCCCGACGGGCGGACCCATCACCCTGCCCCGCACCACGAACCCCTCGGCCATCTCGATCAGGGACACGTTGCGCGCGGCGGGGGTGTTGCGGTGGACCACCGTGGAGTGGCGCACGGTGCCCGTGCCGCCGCTGCGCTCGGTGTGCAGGTCGCTGCCCCGGCAGACCGGACACAGCACCCGGTGGTACATGGCGGTGCCGCACCAGGTGCAGCGCTGGAACAGAAGGGCCTCGGTGTCCGCCGCCCCCGGTTCGAGGACGCCCGTCGCGGAGCCGGCTGCCTGCTGAACGGCGCTTCCTGAAGGGTGGTACACGCTGTCAACTCCCTGCACTCGGCCGGAATCCCCCGTGCGCGCTCACCGGGCACGCGCGTGCCCGGTCACCGTGCCACCGCGCACGCCGACAGGGTATGGCACTCAGTGTCATGCGTAAAGGCACTCCGTTCCCTGAAGGCGTCTCCGCGCCGCTTCCCGCGGGCGGGGGCCGGTCCGCGCTGACGAAGGGGACGGCTGAATCGCCGGGTCCCGGGCACCTGTGTCCCGGATGGCGGCGGCGGGCGGCGCGTGGTGTCGTGACAGGTGAGTGACGCCCGGGTGCCGCCACGGCGGGCGGAAGGGGCTGATGACCATGGCGAGCACGGAGGAGACGGAGAACACGGAGGGCGTGGACGTCTTCGTCGGGCGGCTCGATCCCGAGATGTGTGTGGTGACGGCCGCGGCGGGCGGGGAACGGGCCGGCTGCCTGGTCGGATTCTTCTCCCAGTGCTCCCTCGATCCGGTGCGGTTCGCGGTCTGGCTGTCCGAGGCCAACCGGACCTTCCGGGTGGCGCGGAGCGCGGACGTCCTGGCCGTGCACCTGCTCGCCCGGGACCAGCGCGAGCTCGCCGAACTCTTCGGCGGGCAGACCGGCGACCGCGTCGACAAGTTCGCGCACGTCCGGTGGCGGCAGGGGTACGGCGCGGCCCCGGTGCTGGAAGACGCGCGGGCGTGGTTCGTCGGCCGGATCCTGCACCGCGTGGACGGCGGCGACCACGTCGGTTTCGTCCTGGACCCGGTCGAGTGGGGCGGGCCGCGCGAGTCCCGCCACGAAGCCCGTCCCGAGGCCGGTGAAGGACCCCTGCTGCACCTCGGCGACGCCGGTTCCATCCGGCCCGGCCACCCCGCCCACTGACCCCGCGCCGCGCTCAGGCCGCGTCGTCCGCCTCCCCGGGCACGCGTATGTCGAGGACGCAGACGTCGTCGCGCCGCTCCTCCTCCAGCATGGCGGCGAGCAGCGTGCCGAGCGAGCCGGACTCCGCGGCGTGGTGGGCCGCGGCGGCCCGCGCGAGGCGCTCCAGGCCCCGGTCGATGCTCTCGGGCGGCCGCTCGACCAGGCCGTCCGTGTAGAGGATGAGCCGGTCGCCCGGCCGCAGCCGGCACTCCGCCTCACTGAAGACCGGGGAGGCGGTCGCGCCGAGCAGGATGCCGCTGGGGCGGTCGAGGTAGCGGGCCCGGCCGTCGCGCAGCAGCAGCGGCGGCGGATGGCCCGCCTGCGCCCAGAGCAGACGGCGCCCGGCGGGCTGGTAGCGGGCCAGGACCATGCTGGCCGTGCCGTGGGAGCCCCGGGAATGCAGCAGCAGCGTGTTCAGGCGGGTCAGCGCGCCGGTGAGCGAGGAGCCGGTGATGACCATGCCCTTGGCGGTGAAGCGCAGCTGGGCCATCGTGGCGACGGCGTCCACGCCGTGCCCGGCGACGTCACCGACGACGAACAGGGCGTCGCCGTCGGGCAGTTCTATCGCGCTGAACCAGTCGCCGCCGACGTACACGCCCGACTGCGCGGGCAGATACGCCACCTCCACACGCAGCCCGGCCGGTTCCAGCGGCCGCCTGGGCAACGGCAGCAGCGCGTCCTGGAGCCGGGCGGCCAGGGTGCGCTCGGCGCGCAGGACATCGTGCTGGGTCAGCATCGCCCGCTCGCTCTCGACGAGGGCCAGCTCCGCCCGGCGCCGTGCCGTCAGGTCCTGTACGAAGCCGAGTACTTCCACGGGAGTGCCGTCGATGCCCGGCACGGCCTCGGCGACGAAGCGCAGATGGCGGACACCGGCCGGGGTCCTGGTCCGGAAGGGGATGTCCAGGGGCCGCCCCTCGCCGACCAGGGCCCGCACCGCCCGGTCCAGCGCGGGGGCCTCGTCGGGCAGCGCCAGGCCGGGCAGGTCGGTCAGGCGGACCGGGCCGCGTGCCGGGCTGCGGCCGAAGATGGCGAACACCTGGGACGACCAGGTCGCCACGTGCGTGGACAGGTTCCAGGTGGCCCAGCCGAGGTTCCCCAGCCGCTGGAGGTCGGCCAGCCGCTGCTCCTGCCGGTCGGAGGAGTCGTGCCGGATCCAGGTCAGCACCAGGCCGTCGCCGAGGGCCGCCACCCGCACCGAGTACGTGGACAGTTCGGCGACGCCGCCCACCACTTTCTGATGGGCGAACGGCGTCCCTTCGTAGGGCTCCCCGGTGAGCAGCGTGTGCAGGCAGCCCCGGCGCAGCGCCTCGCTCTCCGCGGCCGGCAGGCACTCGGTGAGCCGCCGGCCGGCCAGCTCCCCGCCGCCGCGGCCGACGACGTCCGCCGCCTGCTCGGTCGCGGCGTCGATGCGGTAGTCCTGGACCTCCCCGGACGGTGTCCGCAGCGGAGTGAGCAGCATCGCCGCGACCGGGAGCGCGTCGAGCACCCGCTGCACGGCGTCGGCGGCACCGCTCGCGGCGGGCTCCGGCCGGGACCCGGAGGTACGGAGCCGCCCGGCGCAGAGCAGGGCGACGGCCCTGAGGTGCTCACGGGCGGCCGGCGGGAACGGCCCGCCGGCGCGGCGCAGCACGCCGAGGCAGACGTCGGGCGCGTCGCCGGTTGCCACCGGCAGCCAGGCCCGTGACCGCCAGCGCTCGGGCGGGTCCCCGATCAGCAGGTAGCACTCCCGGTCCCGCTCGAAGTCCTCCAGCCAGCGCGGCCGGCGGTCCCGCAGGACGTCCAGCGGCGCCATCCCGTTCAGCGGCGGGACGCGGTGCCACTGGGCGGCCAGCGTCTGGTCGAGGCCGGCGTGGCCGATCAGTTCCAGTCCGCCGGAGGGCAGGCGCGCGTACAGCATGACGGCGTCGGCCCCGGCATCCGGCGCGAGGTGTTCCAGCAGACAGCGGGCCAGGTCCTGGGGTGTGCCGACATGGACGAGGTCCCGGGCGAGGCGGGCCAGGGAGGAGGAGACGCCGTCGGCCGCCGGGGGCGCGGGGGCGTCGCGGCCGGTGGCACCGCACGCCCTGCCGGGGGCGCCGCCCGGGCCCCCGGCGGCGGGCCGGGGGCCGCCGGCTGTCGTCCCCGCGTGCGGCGGGCCGGAGCCGCCGAGCCCTCCGAGCGTGACCCAGGACTCCTCCAGCACCGTGCGGCCGGCCGCCTCGGCGCGCTGGACCAGCGTCTCGCCCGCGGCCTGTACGGAGCAGCCGGTCAGCGCCATCACGGCGCCCTTGGCCCGCTCCACGACGGCCGACGCCGCCGCCAGATCGCGCAGCCGGTCCATCTCGGCACGCTGCCTGGCGACGATCTTGGCCAGCCTGGCCGTGTCGTCGGGCGCGGCGCCGGAACCCGCCGGCGTGGCGTGCTCGCTCGTCACGCGTCGAGCATCGCACACGGGGACGCGTTCGATGACCGCATCCGCACCACTCGCCCCGGGCGTGGGCCGGTCCGGCACAGGTGGGAGCGCTCGGGCGTGCGCGGGGCGGGCGGCCGCAGGCGGGTCAGCGGCGCCGCTCGCCGGGTGCCCGGCACGCCGTCTCCGCGGGCCCTTCCGGACTCCGCGGCGACGCGCGCCCGCCGGGATCCGTCCGGCCGTGGCGCGGGGCCCGCCGGTCCGGCGGCCGGACGGCTCCCGAGGCGGTGCGCCGTCAGCCCGCCGTGCCCGGTCACCGGGTTCCGGCGCCGCCGGTGCCGGAGGCGCGGTCAGCGTCCGGCCGACCGCCCGGCCAGCGCCTCGGTGACCGCCCGTACGCTGCGCGCGATGTGCTGCAACTGGAGCACCTCCGCCGCGTACAGCTTGATCGTGTGCTCGATGACCGACTCGGGCAGCCCGAGCCGGGGCAGATCGGCCCGCGCGGTCTGCAACGCGGTGCGGGCCACCCGGATCTCCTGCTGCACCTGGAGCTGGGCGTGCCGGGCGAGCAGCACCGGGTGGCGGATCAGCGCGGGGTAGCCCGCGTAGCGGGCGGGCACGAGCTCGCGCAGCCATCTGGCGGCGGAGCGTTCCCAGTCGTAGCTTCCGGGGGTTTTCACCTGGCGTGGCCAGTCCGGGCTCAGGCGCGTGGGTGTCAGGGGCATCGTCATCGTTTCCGGGTGTGCGGCGGGACGCGGGCGGCCCCGGCCCGTGCGGGCGAGACCCGACCGGAGCCCCGGGGCGCCGTCGCGGACAGGAGCCGGCGGCAGCGGGTGCCCGTGCGGGAGCCCGGTGACGGCAGGTGCCGCCCGCGCGGCGGGTGGTGCGGCGTGCGCATGGGCGGGACCGTCGGCTTTCTCCGGGCGGAGCGGATCGGCGAGCGTGCGGGAACGCGCCTCAAGGAAGCCCCGGGGTGCGGTCCCTGAGCAGTATTTATATATGCCGATCGCTTGGCAAGGCGTATAAAAGCATTCATGTGAGCCGTCCGTCCGCGCTCACCGGCCGCCGGCCCGCGCGGACGGGCGGCCCCCGGCGGCGCCGGTCAGTCCCCGAGGAAGAACTGGTGCTGGTCGGCGACCTGCTCGTACTGCTCCAGCCGGGCCTGGGTCCGCTCCGGATCGGCGTCGGTCATGGCCTGGAGCAGCGCGGCGCACATCACGCCCGGCGCGGCATAGGAGTCGAAGACCAGCCGTGAGCCGGTGCCGGTGGCGAAGGTGACGTCGGCCGCGTCCGCCACCGGCCCGAGCGTCAGGTCGGTGATCAGGGCCACCTTGAGCCCGGCCTGGCGTGCGACCCGCACGGCGGTGAGGGTCTCCCGCGCGTGCCGGGGCATGGAGAACGCCAGCACCCAGGTGCCGCCCGCCTCCCGGGACTGCAGCAGGGCGTCGTAGGCGACGCTGCCGCCGGCGGTCACCAGGCGCACGTCGGGGTGGATGCGGCGGGCGGCGTAGGCGAAGTACTCGGCGAGCGAGACGGAGATGCGCAGCCCGAGCACGGTCAGCGGCGCCGAAGCCGACAGCGCGCGGCCGACGGCGATCACCCGGTCCGGGTCGGCCAGGTCCCGGCGCAGGTTCTCCAGGTTCTCCATCTCGGCGTCGACCGCCGCTTGCAGCTCGTTGCCCCGGTTCTCCTCGGCCGGGCCGCCGGCCCGGGTGGTGCCGAGCGCGATCGACTGGAGCCTCTCCCGCAGCGCGGGGTAGCCGCTGAAGCCGACCGCGGCGGCGAAGCGGGTCACGGAGGGCTGGCTCACGCCGGCCCGTTCGGCGAGATCCGTGATCGAGAGGAACGCGGCCTCGGTGAGGTGGTCGATCAGGTACTGGGCGATGCGCCGCTGGCCGGGAGAGAGCCGGGGCCGGTCGAACAAGGTCCTGAGCTGGGAGGTCGCGGAGGGCTCCGCTTCCGGGGCGGTCTTTCCCGAGGTGATCGCTGATGCCTGTGCGCGAGCCTGCTGCGGCGATGGCACCGGTGCGCCTCCTTTTTCTGCCTCGGACGTTCAACATAGCTCACCGGCCCTGCTCGCCGGCCTGTCCGCGACGGCGTCCGGAACCGGGCCCGCGGCGCGGAAGACCGGGCCGGACGTCCCTCCGGATCCGGTGCGGATGGATATCCGCGCCCGGTCCGGGAACCCGCCGCCTCGGAAGATCCCCACACGACGGAGGAGGAGCCGCCATGACCGTTCCGGAAGAGAACCGGCCGAAGACCGACACCACCGACGACGTGCTCGACGACCGCGAGGAGCACGCGTCCCGGCCGCAGGGCGCCACCGGCCGCACGATGCGCGAGGCGCTGGAGGAGGCGCAGGTACGGCCCGACGACTACGACGAGGAGTGACACCGCCGCCCGGCGGAGAATCCGACCCCGACACGACGGAGCAGGTGAACCGCATGGGCGCACTCAGCGCTCTCGAACAGGCCCTGGAGAACCGATGGGAGGCGCTGTGGGCGCGGGTCCTCGACAAGGAACCCGTCGAACTCCTCGACGCCCTGCGCACCGAGTGCGACGGCCACGCCGTGGTCTGCGCGGCGGGCCGGGTGATGGTCCCCAACGCCTACGACGTCGAACTCGCCGACGCCGTCCACGAGGAGCTGACCCGGCACGGCGCCCCCGTCGGGCAGGCCCTCACCGACAGCCTCGCACGCCACGCCGAGCGGCACGGCTACGAGTGGGCCGGGCCCCTCGCCGTCCACGTCACGCGCTCCGCCGACGTGCCCAACGGCCGCTACCGCGTCGCCAGCCGCGTGATGCCCCACGTGAGCGCCGAGGGCTTTCAGGACGCGGGGCGGTAAGGGGCGCGGCACGCGGCACCGGTCCGGCGCCGTCCGCCGGGTCCGCGCGACCCGGGCGGCGAGGCGCCGGGCGGCCGGGGCACACCGGCCCGTTGGCGCTCCCTCTGCGACGGCCGCCGCGCGCGGCGATGGTGACACCGGGCGGACGGCGCTCACCCGTCCGGGCGGGTGAGCGCCGTCGCCGGCACCACGAGATCGGCCCGGTGCCGGGTGGCGGCGACCAGATCGGCGTTGCGCTGGTCCGTTCCGAGGACCCACGCCACGGCGTCCGCGCGGGTCTTGCCGAACTCCTCGTGCCGGGCGACGAGCCGCCGGATCCGCTCCTCCTCGGCCGTCTCGCAGAACCACACCTCGTCCAGCTGCGGGCGCACCCGCGCCCAGGCGCCGGTCTCCAGCAGCAGGTAGTTGCCCTCCGTCACCACCAGCCGCGCCGTCGGCGGCACCGGGACGGCCCCGGCGAGCGGCTGCTCCAGCACGCGTTCGAAACCGGGGGCGTACACGACCTCGCCGTCCGTACCGCCGGGCTCCTCGCGCAGCCGCCGCAGCAGCGCCGCGTACCCGGCCGCGTCGAACGTGTCCGGCGCCCCCTTGCGGTCCCGGCGCCCGAGCCGGTCCAGTTCGGCGTCGGCGAGGTGGAAGCCGTCCATGGGGACGTGCGCCACCCACGGCTCGCCGTCCCCGTTCAGCTCCCGCACCAGGCGCTCGGCCAGCGTCGTCTTGCCCGCGCCGGGGCTCCCGGCGATGCCGAGCAGGGCGCGTCGCCCGCTCCCCGCCAGTCCACGGGCCCGGGCGAGAAGGTCGTCGAAAGTCAGCGGCACACCGCAGAGTGTGTCACCCGATGAGCCGGGGCCACGGCGGGCCCCCCGGGGAGCGGCCCGCCCCCTCCCGCGAGCCCGGCGCGCCCCGCCGTACGGCGTCTGTGGCGCGAGCCACCCGATGGGACCAGGCCGGGCGGGGAACCGTCACCTGTATGACGACGCAGCTCGGTCTCCCCGAAGACATCCAGGCCTGCCTCTTCGACCTCGACGGGGTCGTGACCAAGACGGCGGTGGTGCACGCCGCCGCCTGGAAGGAGACGTTCGACGCGTTCCTGCGCGAGCGGGACGGCGAGGACTTCCGGCCCTTCACCGACGCCGACTACGACGAGTACGTCGACGGCCGCCCGCGCGCCGACGGCGTGCGCGCCTTCCTCGCCTCCCGCGGCATCGACCTGCCGGAGGGAAGCCCCGACGACCCGCCGGACGCGCGGACCGTCCACGGCGTCGGCAACCGCAAGAACGCCCTGCTGCTGGAGAGGATCCGCACCCAGGGCGTCGAGGCCTACGACGGCACCCTGCGCTACATCGACGCCGTGCGCGCCCGGGGCCTGCGCACCGCGATCGTCTCCTCCAGCGCCAACACCCGGGACGTGCTGCGCTCCATCGACGCCGAGCGGCTGTTCGACGTGCGGATCGACGGCGTGGTGGCCGCCGAGCGGAAGCTGCCCGGCAAGCCGCACCCCGACACCTTCCTCGCCGCGGCCCGCGACCTCGGCGTCGAGCCGTCCCGGGCCGCCGTGTTCGAGGACGCCCTGGCGGGCATGGACGCCGGTCGCGCGGGCCGCTTCGGCTACGTCGTCGGCGTCGACCGGGTCGGCCAGGGCGACGCCCTGTACGCGCACGGCGCCGACCGGGTGGTCAAGGACCTCGCCGAGCTGGGAGGCCAGGCGTGATCACCAACCGGACGTACGCGGTCGAGCCGTGGGCCGTGCGCGAGACCGAGCTCAACCTCGACCTGCTCGCCCAGAGCGAGTCGGTCTTCGCCCTGTCCAACGGACACGTCGGCTGGCGCGGCAACCTCGACGAGGGCGAACCGCACGGCCTGCCCGGCAGCTACCTCAACGGCGTGTACGAACTGCACCCGCTGCCGTACGCCGAGGCCGGCTACGGCTATCCCGAGTCCGGCCAGACGGTCATCAACGTCACCAACGGCAAGGTGCTGCGCCTCCTCGTCGACGACGAGCCCTTCGACCTGCGCTACGGACGGCTCGTCAAGCACGAGCGCACCCTGGACCTGCGCCGTGGCGTACTCGAACGGTTCTGCGAGTGGACCTCCCCGGCCGGGTCCACGGTCCGGGTGCGCTCCACCCGGCTGGTCTCGCTCACCCAGCGGGCGATCGCCGCCGTGTCCTACGAGGTGGAGCCCCTCGACAGCAAGACCCGGGTGGTGATCCAGTCGGAACTGGTCGCCAACGAGAGCCTGCCCGGCCCGAACGGCGACCCGCGCACCGCCAAGGCCCTGAAGTCCCCGCTGGAGCCGGAGGAGGACATGGCGGCCGGTCCCCGGCTGCGCCTGGTGCACCGCACCCGCACCAGCGGCCTCAGGGTCGCCGTCGCCGCCGACCACGTCGTCGACGGACCCGAACCGACCAGCACCAGCAGCGAGAGCAACACCGACGTGGCCCGGCTGACCATCACCTCCGTCCTGGAGCCCGGACAGCGGCTGCGGGTGCGGAAGACCGTCGCGCACGGCTGGTCGGGCACCCGCTCCCGGCCCGCGATGAGCGACCAGGTCGAGGCCGCCCTCGCCGCGGCGGCCCACAGCGGCTGGGACGGCCTGGTGGCGGAACAGCGGTCCTACCTCGACGACTTCTGGGGCCGCGCGGACGTCGAGGTCGACGGCGACGAGGAGATCCAGCAGGCCGTCCGCTTCGGCCTCTTCCACGTGCTCCAGGCCGGCGCGCGCGCCGAGCAGCGGGCGATCCCCGCCAAGGGACTGACCGGCTCCGGCTACGACGGGCACGCCTTCTGGGACACCGAGATGTTCGTGCTGCCCGTGCTCACCTACACCGCCCCCAAGGCCGTCGCCGAGGCACTGCGCTGGCGCCGGGACACCCTGCCGGCCGCCCGGGACCGCGCGGCCCAGCTCGGCCTGCACGGGGCCGCCTTCCCCTGGCGCACGATCGACGGCTCCGAGGGATCCGCGTACTGGCCGGCCGGCACCGCCGCCTTCCACGTGAACGCCGACATCGCGCACGCCGCGGTGCGGTACGCGGCGGCCACCGGCGACGCCGACTTCGAACGCGACACCGGCCTGGAACTGCTGGTGGAGACGGCCCGCCTGTGGCGCTCCCTGGGCCACCACGACCACCACGGCACCTTCCACATCGACGGCGTCACCGGCCCCGACGAGTACAGCGCCATCGCCGACGACAACGTGTACACCAACCTGATGGCGCGGGCGAACCTGCTGGCCGCCGCCGAGATGTGCGAACGCCACCCCGACGTGGCGGCCCGGTTCGGCGTCGACGACGAGGAGAGCGCCGCCTGGCGGGACGCCGCCGAAGCCGTGCACATCCCCTACAACCACGAACTCGGCGTCCACGAGCAGCACGCCGGCTTCACCCGCTACCAGCGCTGGGACTTCGCCCGCACCCGGGCCGACCAGTACCCGCTGATGCTGCACTTCCCCTACTTCGACCTCTACCGCAAGCAGGTGATCAAGCAGGCGGACCTCGTCCTGGCCATGTACACCTGCGGCCGCTTCTTCGACGAGTACAGCGACGAGGAGCAGATCGCCCGCAACTTCGCCTACTACGAGCCGCTGACCGTACGGGACTCCTCCCTGTCGGCGTGCTGCCAGGCCGTCGTCGCCGCCCAGACCGGCCATCTGCGCCTGGCCTACGACTACACCGCCGAGGCCGCCCTGATGGACCTGGCCGACCTGGAGCACAACACCCGCGACGGACTGCACATCGCCTCGCTGGCCGGCACCTGGATGGCGCTGGTCGCCGGGTTCGGCGGCACCCGCCGCGAGGAGGAACACCTCTCCTTCGCGCCGCGCCTGCCGGAGAAGTTCAGCCGCCTGGCCTTCCGGCTCCAGTTCCGGGGCCGGTGCCTGCGCGTGGAGATCGTCGCCGACAAGGCCACCTACACCCTGCTGTCCGGCCCGCCCCTGAGGATCCGTCACCACGGAAGGTCCCTGACGGTGAACGGCGACGGCCCCGTCACCCGCGCCATCCCCGCGCCGAAGCCGCGCCCGGTGCCCGAGCAGCCCCCGCACCGCCGGCCGAACGCGCGCTGACCCAGGCCCGCCCGTCCGGGCCGCCGGAGGGGGGCCGCCGGGTATGGGCGCGGCGTCAGGCCACTGGCCGTATCCCGGCCTGCACCCCCGCCCGACGCGGGTTAGCGTGTCGACGTTCCCACACGGTGAGGGGTCGACATGGCCGACGGCGCGAACGCGATCGCGGTGGGCATACGGCGACGGGGCCCGGCGCCCGGGTCCGGCGCACCGCTGCGCGCGGGGGGCGACGGCCTGCTCGCCGCGGTGGCCGCCGCCTTCACCCTCGCCCAGCTCCTCCTCGTCCGTCCCGCGATGGGCCTCGGCTGGGACGAGACCGTCTACGTCAGCCAGGTCACCTCCCACACCCCGGCCGCCTTCTTCAGCGCGCCCCGCTCCCGGGGCGTCTCGCTGCTCGTGGCGCCGGTCGCCTCCTGGTCGTCGTCCACCCCGCTGCTGCGCGTCTACCTCGCCCTGCTCTCCGGTCTCGCCCTCTACCTGGCCCTGCGCGCCTGGCAGGGCCTGTTCCCGGCCCGCGTCCTGGCCACGGCCGGCGCGTTCTTCGCCACCTTGTGGGTGACGCTCTTCTACGGGCCGCAGGCCATGCCCAACTACTGGGTCGCCATCGGCGCCCTGGTGTGCGCCGGCTGCTTCCTGCGCATGCGGGAAGCAGCCGGGGGCCGGGCCGCGCCGTGGGGCGTGGCCACCGGCGCCGCCCTCATGGCGTGGATGCGGCCCACCGACGCCGTCTGGGCGGCGGTGCCCCTGCTCGTCGTCGCGCTCGCCCGCCGCCGCGGGCGGCTCCTGCTCGCCCTGGTGGGCGGACTCGCGGCCGGGGGAGTGCCGTGGGTGATCGAGGCGTACACCGGATACGGCGGGCTCGCCCAGCGGCTCGCCGACGCCTCGCGCATCCAGGGCGGCCTCGGGTGGCACATCGCCGTCGACGACCAGCTCCGCAGCCTCGGCGGACGCGCGCTGTGCCGTCCCTGCACCGGGTCGATGCCGCACCCCGTGATCACCCTGTGGTGGTACGTGCTGCCGGTGCTGGCCGCCATCGGGCTGGCCGTCGCGGTCCGCGCCCGGCGCACCGCCCGCACGCTGATCCCGCTCGCCTGCGCCGCGACGGCCGCCCTGCCCTACCTGTTCACCATCGAGTACGCCGCGCCCCGCTTCCTTCAGCCCGCCTACGCCCTGCTGGCGATCCCCGTCGCCGACGCCCTGTGGCATCTGGTCCGGACCCCGGCCGGGCGGTGGCGCCCCTGGCCCGCGGCCCTGGTCGCCGTCGCGCTGGCCGGGCACCTGGCCGTGCAGCTGACCGTCCTGGCCCACACCGTGGACCGCAACAGCGACAGCCGCCGCGACTGGGCCCGCACCGCCGCCACGCTGCACCGGCTCGGGGTCCGGCCGCCCTGCCTGCTCACCGGCCACGAAGCCATCCCCCTCGCCTACTACGCCGGTTGCTTCTCGGGCAACATCCACGGCAACAACGCCAATCTGACCGAGGCGGACATCCGGGCCGCCGCCCGGCGGATGCCGGTCGCCGCCCTCATCGGCCCCGGCGGCACCCCGCCGCGCTACGCCCGGACCTGGGCGCCGCACCGCGTCAGCGACCTCCAGGTCCGCGTCGCACCCCCGGCGGGCGGCACGGCCGGCCCCCGGTGACATCCCGGTCGCCGGGCGGGCAACCTCATCGCGCAGCGCGACCTGGAGAAGGTGCACCCCGCCGACGCCACACCGCGCTGGCCTTCGCCCGCACGAGAAGCGGCACTTGCACGCCGAGGGCTCCGGCTCACCTACGCCCGGGGCGCGCCGAAGAAGCTCTGCCGCCCGGGCCTGTCCCGGCGCGAGACCGCCCTGGCCGCGCTGCACGCCCTGTACGGCGCGGCGGACGACGGCTCCGCCACCGGCGGCCCGGACCCGACCCGGCGGATCTTCCCGATCCTGGCGGTGATCACCGAAGAGGGCTGCGACCGGCTGACCGAGGCGGAGACGGAGGAACTGAGCCGCGAGATGGCCGAGCAGCGCCACCGCCGGCCGGACGGGCCCGCCGCGACCCCGTGAGGGCCCCGCGCCGCGACCGGGCACGCACGGGTGCCCGTGGCCGGTCCCCGGGCGGCCCGGCCGCCCCGCGCCCCTGCCCGGGCCGCGTGCCCGCCCACGCGCCCGGGCGGGCGGTCACCTCCTGTGGCACGTCAGCGAGGTTAGAGATCGCGTAACGGGAAACGCGAAGGCTGACACCGACGACCGAGATGATCGGGACGATCGGTACGGACCGAGGCGACGCAGCGTGAAAGGGAGGCAGCGATGGGCACCGACCCCATGGCGGACGACGCCTACCAGCCCACCGGAAGCAACGAGGAGCAGGAGGACGCCGCGCCGCTCGACCTACAGGACGCCGTCGACGAGCGCACCTACGACGACATGCTCGACGAGGGCTACTCCCCGCCGGAGAAGCCGCTGGGCGTCACCAAGCACGGGACCACGGCCGCCGAGCAGCACGACGGGGAGAGCCTCGACGAGCGGCTGGCGCAGGAGGTGCCCGACGTGGCCGAGCCGCCCGGGGACGGCGTGGGCGACCAGCCGGGCGGGGAGGGCGAGCCGCTCGACCCCGAGGCGGGCACGGACCGCTCCGGCCGCCTGGTGGCCCCGGACGAGGGCGTGCGCACCGACACCACCAAGGAGACGGTCGGCGACGAGGTAGGGGTCGACGGCGGAGCCGCCGGTGCGGAGGAGGCCGCCGTGCACGTCGTGGAGGACGACACGGTGCTGCCGGACTCGCCGGACTACCCGGGCTACCTCCAGGAGCGGGAGCGCCGCCCCGGCCAGGCCGGCTGACCGGCGCACCCGCGGTGACGGGCCGGGCCCCGGCGAAGCGCCGGGGCCCGGCCCGTCACCGTGTGCGGGCGGGTGTCAGGGCAGCAGCTTGTCGACGGCGGCAGGGCCCTCCGCGGCCAGCTTGCGCTTGGCCCATTCCAGGTTGTGCGGGGTGATGTCCCTGCCGGCCGCGAGGACCAGGTCCTCCGGCGACACCTCGGTGCCGTTGCGGGTGTGGAGCAGGTTGTCCGGGGTGACGCGGTCGTCGTACGTGCGGGCCCCGGACGGCCGGGACGCGTCGGGCTGTGTCGTCGACATGATCTGAAGCTCCTCGGTCCGGAATCGCCGCGCCGGTCCCGGTGCTGGCACCGGTCCCGACGCCTGCTGTCCCCCGATGTCGTGTTTCTCCTGGTATCACCATTCACCCGGACGGAGCACCGCGCATCCGGAAGGGGACGGGGCGCGGCGCCCCTCCGTAGAAGGGAGGGGTACCTTCCGGGATCCGGCGGAAACCTCGGCGGTCCGGCGCCGCACGGCACGGTGCGTGGCACGGCGGTACCGCCCCGCGGTGCGCCGGAGACGGGCGGACCGCCGCCGGGCCGTCCGGCACGGGACCACGGACGGCGCGCGGGCACGGCGGCGGTCGCCGCCGGCCGCGTGCCCGGAGCCCGCCCGGAGCGCCGGACGGGCGTCCTCACGCGGGGGCTCCGCCGTCCAGCAGAGCCTCGGCCGCGGCGAGTGTCTCGGTGACCTGGAGGCCGAACGCGGCGTCGCACGGGTGGGGACGGCCGGTCCGGGCGGCGGTCAACAGAGCGTCCGCGGCCCTGGTCAGGGCCGTCTCGGCGCCCTCGGCGCTCTCCGGGAGGCAGGCCACCCCCGAGCCGCCCCGCAGCTCGACCGCGGCGCCCGCTGCCGCGGGCGGGGCCGTCAGGCTCAGCGTGAGCGTGCTCGACGCGCCACCGGCGTGATCGAGGACGACATGGACGGTGTCCCCCGGGCCACGCGCGGCCGCCGCCACGCGCCGGACATCGCCGAGGACCGGCAGCAGCACGGACAGGGCGTGCGGGCCGACGTCCCACAGGGCGCCCTTCTCCCGCCGCCACGGCGAGCCGGCGAACGGGCTGTCACCGGTGAACACCGCGCCCAGCCACTGGGCCCGCGCGGTGAACCAGTCCGCCCGCCGGGCCTGCTCGCCGATCCACGCCGCGGTCTCGGCCGTGAAGCGGACGGTGAAGAAGACGACGGAGGCGACACCGGCCCGCTCGGCCGCCTCCACCACGGCCCGCCCCCGCGCCGCCGTCGTCGCCAGCGGCTTGTCCAGCAGCAGATGGCGGCCGGCCCGCGCCGCGCGCACCGCGAGTTCCGCCTGCACGGCCGGAGGCAGCGCGACGGCGACCGCGTCCACCGCGTCGAACAGGGCGTCGATGTCGTCGTAGGCGCGGGCGCCGTACAGATCCGCGAGCTCCCGGGCGGCACCTGGGCGGCGCCCCCACACGGCCGTGAACTCCAGCTCCTCGTGGCGGCTCAGAGCGGGCGCGTGGGCCGCCCGCGCCCACGGCCCCGTGCCGAGCAGTCCGATGCGCATGTCCCGCCTCTCCACCTCGCCGGCCAGATCGGGGACGAGCCTGCCACGCCGACCGGGCCCGGGCGCAAGCCCCCTCCCGGCCGTCCCCGCGCCCGGCACCCGCCGCCGGCGGCCGGGAGACCGGTGATTTTGCCGATTCCCGCGGCCCGGACGCGCCCCGAAAGTGGCACCGCAAGCTCCCCGGCGACACCCGCCCGGTACGCCGCGGGGCGCGACCCCACGCGCCCCCGAGCCCCAAGCGGCCACCGGCCGGGCCCACTCGCCACGACAGAGAGGACGACTCGTCGTGCACCGACACCCCCACACCAGCGCCGGTTCCCGCGCGTTCCACGGGCCGCGCCGGCGGCTCGCCGGCGCCGCGGCCGCGATCGCAGCCGTCATCGGGCTCTCCACCCTCACCAGCCCGGGCGCCCACGCCGCCGACAACCCCTACGAGCGGGGGCCGGCGCCCACCGAGGCCAGCATCGAGGCGCTGCGCGGGCCGTACTCGGTGGCGGAGACGGATGTCTCCTCCCTCGTCGTCACCGGCTTCGGCGGCGGCACCATCTACTACCCGACCAGCACCAGCGACGGGACCTTCGGCGCCGTCGTCATCTCGCCCGGTTTCACCGCCCTCCAGTCCTCCATCGCCTGGCTCGGGCCGCGCCTGGCCTCGCAGGGCTTCGTCGTGTTCACCATCGACACCAACACCACCATGGACCAGCCCGACTCGCGCGGGCGCCAGCTGCTCGCGGCGCTGGACTACCTGACCGAGCGCAGCTCCGTCAGAAGCCGCATCGACAGCAGCCGGCTCGGCGTCATGGGCCACTCGATGGGCGGCGGCGGCAGCCTGGAAGCGGCCAAGTCCCGGCCGTCCCTCCAGGCCGCGATCCCCCTCACTCCCTGGAACCTCGACAAGACCTGGCCCGAGGTCCGGACCCCCACCATGATCATCGGGGCTGACGGCGACTCGATCGCCCCCGTCTCGTCCCACTCCGAGCCGTTCTACTCCAGCCTGCCCTCCAGCACGGACCGCGCCTACCTGGAGCTGAACAACGCCACCCACTTCGCGCCCAACACGTCGAACACGACGATCGCGAAGTACAGCATCTCGTGGCTGAAGCGGTTCATCGACAACGACACCCGCTACGACCAGTTCCTGTGCCCGCTGCCCCGGCCCAGCCTGGCCATCGAGGAGTACCGGGGCAACTGCCCGCACGTCTCCTGACGTTCCCCGGCCCCGCCGTCACCGGAAACCCGGAAAAGCCGGGGCGTCCGGTGACGGCACCGAGAACCGGCGGCGGTCGCGCGTACGGCGCGGCCGCCGCCGGCGTTGTGCCCCCGCACCGCCCGGGACCGGCGGTCCTGGACCGCGGCACAAGCCGCTCATCGCCCGCGCCGGGCGGACGCGCAGGTGGTGACGCCGATGACCCGGCGGGATGACACGGACCGACACCTTCCGCCTTCGGTTACCCGCACGTAACCTCGCGGGAATGACGGGAGACACGACCACACGGACGCCTCCGCGGATCCCCGGCGACAGCGCGCAGCGGCGCGCGGTCGGCGCCCTGCTGGACCGGCTGCGGACACACGGCACCGCGCTCCTGCTGACCGGGGAGCCGGGTCTCGGCCGCACCAGCCTGCTCCGGTGGGCCGCCGGCTCCTTCACCGCCGGGACCGTCCTGCATCTGACGGCCGGACCGGGCCGGCCCGCCGCCGCGCCGCCCGGCTCGGCGTACGCGCGGATCACCGACGGCACCGGCGCCGGCACCCTGCTCGACATGCTGCGGTCCGCCGCCGGGGACCGGCCCCTGCTGGTGTGCGCCGACGACGCCCACCGATGGAGCGCCCCGGCCCGCGCCGCCCTGGGCGGCGCCGCCGAACGCCTGGACACCGCGGGCCGGGTGGGCCTGCTCGTCACGGCCGCCGGATACCGCGCCGTCGACCCGGAGTTCGCGCGTCTGCCCCGGATACGCCTCGACCCTCTCGGCCCGTCCCAGGCCGCCGCCCTTCTCGACGAGGTCACCGACGGCGCCGCCGATCCGGCCGTCCGCGACGAACTGCTCGCCGAGGCCGAGGGAAACCCGGCCCTGCTGCTGGCCCTGCTGAACCGTCTGTCCTCCGCCGAACTGCACGGCCTCAGCCCGCTGCCGCGCCCGCCCGCCGACGCCGCGACGCTGGCCAGGGTGGCGGGCGAGGCCCTGACCCGGACGGACCCCGACACCCGGGACCTGCTGCTGACGGTGGCGGCCGCCGTACGGGCGTCGGACGGCGCGGACGCCGACGCCGGGCTGGTGCTCAGGGCGCTGGGACGGCTGCGGCCCACCGCGCCCGCACCGGCCCTGAAGCCGCCGCCCGAGCCGCTCGCCCTGACGGACGGCCGGCTCGGCTTCCACAGCGAGCTCGTCCGCCGGGCCGTCTACGCCGGGGCCGAGCCCGGCCGGCGCCGCGCCGCGCACCGCGCCCTCGCCCGGGAACTGGAGGCCGGCGGGCGGCGGCTCCCCGCGCTGCTGCACGGGGCCTGGTCACTGGCCGGGCCCGCGCCCGGACCGGCGGCCCGGCTGTCGGACGGCGCGGCCGATCCGGCGGCCGTCGCCTCCCACCGGCTGCGCTCACTGGCCTACACCCGCGCCGCCGAACTCACCGCCGACCTCCCGCGGCGCGCGGAGCGGTACACGGCCGCCGCCGAGCAGGCGCTCCTCGAAGGGCGTCCGGACCGGGCCCGTCCGCTGCTCGCCGAGGCCCGCGCCGCGGCGGTCCCGGCCGCGGTCCGGGGACGCGCGGAACTGGTCCGCGGTCTGACGGAACTGCGGGACGGGCCGGTCGGCGACGCCCACCAGTCCCTTCTGCTGGCCGCGGCCCTGCTCGCCGCCGACGCCCCCGGACAGGCGGCGACCGCCGCCCTGGCCGCCGCCGACGCGGCCTGGGCGGCGGGGGACCTGACGGCCTGCCTGGCGGCGCTCGGACACGAGCAGGGCCGCCAGGCGGGGAGTGCCGGGGACCGGCCGGCCGCCGCGCCCGGTGCCCCGCCCTCCGAGGCACGCCCCGGCGACACCCAGCCCCCCGACCCGGTGCACCACCACCGGCTCGGACTGCGGGCGGTGCTCGAAGGGAACCTCGACCGGGCGACCGGCCCGCTCCGGCTCCTCGTGGGACGGGCCCACGCCGACCACCGGCCCGACGTGCTCCTGCGGTCGGCGGCGGCGGCCCTGCTGCTGGGCGACGTGGAGGCCGCGCGCCGGGCCGGGGCGCGGGCCCTGGCCGCCGCCCGCAACCTCGGGGCCGCCGCGCTCGTCCCGCAGGCCCTGGAGTACCTGGCCTACGCCGAACTGCGCGCGGGCTGCCACGCCCAGGCCCGCGCCCACGCGGAGGAGGGGCTGCGCACCGCGCGGCGGACCGGACAGCGCAACACGGCGGCACACCACCACGCCGTGCTCGCCCTGGCGGCGTCCATCGAGGAGGAACCGGACACCGTCGACCACCACGTGGCCGCCGCGCTGGCCATCGCCCGGCGGCACGGGCTGGCGCAGGCCGCGACGCTCGCGGAATGGGCGGCGGCCCGGGCCGACCTCGGGCGCGGCCGTCCCCTGGACGCCGCCGACCGGCTGGGCCTCCTCGTGCTGCCCGGCCCCCGGCGCGGGCACTTCGCGGTGTGGCGTCTGGCCGTGCCCTGCTTCGTCGAGGCGGCGGTCCTCGCCGGACGGCACCAGGACGCCCGTACGGTACTGGAGGACTTCGCCGAGTGGGCGGCTTTCGGCGCCGATCCGCAGGCCGACGCCCAACTGGCACGCTGCCGCGCCCTGCTGGCCCCGCCGGACCGGGCCGACGGCCTGTACCGGCGGGCGCTGGCCCTGCACGACGACACGGCCGGCGCGGCGGGCGGCGGCGACTTCGAGCAGGCCCGCACCGCCCTGCTGTACGGCAAGTGGCTGCGCCGGCGACGCAGACCGCGCGAGGCCCGCGACCGCCTCGGCACCGCCCTGGCGGGCTTCGACCGCTGCGGCGCCGGGGTGTGGGCGCACCAGACGCGCGGTGAACTGCGCGCGCTCGGGGCCGCCTCGCACGGCACGGACGCCGGGGCGCTGACCGGTCTGACGCCGCAGCAGATGCGCATCGCCCGGTACGTCGCCGAGGGCGCCACCAACCGCGAAGTGGCCCTCAGCCTCGCCGTCAGCACCCGCACCGTCGACTACCACCTGCGCAAGGTGTTCGCGGTGCTCGGGGTACGGTCCCGGGTGGAGCTGGCCCGCATGGTGGAGCAGGCGGAAAAGGCCGCTGCACAACCCTAGGGACCGACCGGACGGTATGCCATCCTTCGGGGCAGGACGAGTCACGGGGACCGGAGCCGCACGGGCGGGGGCGCCCACCGGTCCCGCCCGTGGAGGCCGACCCTGGGGGAGGACCACGATGCAGCACGCCGTACGGTCACTGGGAGCGATCCGCACCGGACCCACGCCCGTTCCGCGCCCGCGGACACGGCGCGTGCCGTCACTGATCGACGCCGACGCCCGGCGCGTCCTGCACCGGGCCGCCCGGGCCCTGCTCGACGACCTGCCGGGCCTGACCGACCGGCTGGTGGCCGTCCTGCAAGAACAGGAACCCGCCTACCGGGCCGCCGTGGCCGGTGACCCGACCGGGACCTGGCAGGAGGTGCACCGCTCGCTGCGGCACAGCGTGACGTCGCTGATCGATCCCCGCAGCGCCCGCGACGCGGCCCGCGGCTGCTCCTGGCGCATCGGCGCCACGCGCGCCGAGCAGGGCCTGCCGCTGGACGCCCTGCTGCACGCCTTCCGCCTCGGCGGTTCCCTGGTCTGGCAGGGACTGGTCGAGGAGACCTCCCGCGCGGCCCCCGAGGAGGTGCGCCTGCTGGTCCACGTCGCCGCCGACGTGTGGAACTTCGTCGACGAGCACTGCACCCTCGTCGCGGACGCCTACCGGCAGGTCGAGTGGCAGCTGAGCCGGCGGCGCGAGAACCGGGCGCGGCTGCTGGCCGCCGCCCTGCTCGACGGCACCAGCCGTATCGCCGACGTGCCCGAGGCCGCCCGGGCCCTGGACCTTCCGGAGCACGGCCGGTACGTCGTCGTCGCGGTCGCCGGCGGACATTCCGCGGGCTGCGCCGCGGCCCGCGCGGCGGCCGTACCGGAGGGGGCGCGCGTCCACTGGCACACGGGAGTGGAGGCGGACTACGGCATCGTCCTGTCCGGCGACGGCGAACCGCCGCGGCCGGAGCCCCGGCCGGGCGGGCCCGCCCCCGGCATCCGGATCGGCGTCGGCGGCGCCGTCGACGGGCTGGCCGCCGTGGGCGACGCCCGCCGGCTGGCCGACACGGCGCTGAGGATCTGCCCCGAGTCCGGCGGCACGGTGCGGCTGGCCGAGCACCTCCCCGCCGCCCTGGTCGTCTCCAGCCCCGAACTCGGCCGGGCGCTCGCCGAGCGGGTCCTGGGCCCCCTGCTGCGGCTGGAGTCCGCCGACCGGGAGGTGCTGCTGGACACCCTCACCACCTGGCTGGCCTGCGACGGCTCGGCACAACGGGCCGGCGAACGGCTCTACTGCCACCGCAACACCGTCCTGAACCGCCTGCGCCGCTGCGAGCAGCTCACGGGCCGTTCCCTGGCCGGCCCGTCCGACGTGGTGGAGATCAGCCTGGCCCTGACCGCCCACCGGCTGCTGCGCGCCTGAGCGCGGCGGCGGCCCCGCCGCGGGGCTCAGGCGCCGCTCTCCTCTGCCGGAGCGCCTCGCCGGAGTGCCCCTGAGCCGCGGTGACGCCCGCAGACCCGGGCCGGTGGCGGTCGGCCGGCCTGGTCGCGGCCCACCGTCGCGGTGCCGACCGGGCCGGGCGAGCAGGCCGACGACATCGCGCCAGGCTCGCCACGCGTGCCGGGGTGGCGGCCGACGCCGGGGAGCACGGTCTGGTCGGCCGGCGGGTGGTGGAAGGCGTGCGGGGCGCCGCCGTGGGCCACGAGGCGCCGGGTGACGCCGGCGGCCCGGATCCCGGCGGTGAACGCGTCCCGTTGCGCGGGCGGCGTGACCGGGTCTTCCGACCCTGCCCCCGGGCCGCACCGGGCGGCGAATCCGCGCCGCGTCGCCCGGTCGGCCGGTGGTCAGCGCGTGGCCCGTCCCGATCGCGCGCGGGTCGACGCCGTCGCGTCCGGGTTCCGAGCGGGTGACGGCTCGGGCCTCCGGTGTGCCGTGAGCGGGCCCGCGGCGCCCCGCGTCCAGCGCCGCCGCGCTCCCTCCCTCCCGCCCGGCTCTCGCCGTCCCCGCCCTCACCGCACGCCCTCGTCCCCGCCACATGTCCCCGTCCCGGCACCCCCCAGCGCCCCCGCTCCCGCCTGGGCATCCGCACAGACTCACCCACCCAGGACTGGGACGCCGCAGCGACCACGCCCGGAGCCCTGTACGGCCCGGCCCGCCCGTGCTGTCGTGAGCGCGTCCTTCCCCCACGCCCCGCAACCGCGCGCCCCCGGCACGCGGTCCCAAGGAGCTGCGATGCCCGAAGCACCACCGGACGAGGAGCCCTCCGTGCCCTCTTTGCACGTCGAGGAGCTCGACGTGACGTACGGCCGGGCCCTGTCCGCCCTCCGCTCCGTGTCGCTGACCGTCCCGCACGGCGGCGTGGTCGCGCTGCTCGGCGCCAACGGCGCCGGCAAGACGACCCTGCTGCGGGCCGTCTCCGGCACGCTGCGCCTGCACCGCGGCGCCGTCACGGCCGGCCGCGTCCGCTACGGCGGCACGGACCTCGACGGCCGTGACCCGGTCGCCGCCGTCCGCGCCGGCGTGGTGCAGGTGCCGGAGGGCCGGCGCGTGTTCGCCGGACTCAGCGTCGACGAGAACCTGCGGGCCGGCGGGCTCGGCCTGTCCCGCCGCGCCCCCGCCCAGGTGAGGGAGGCCCGCGACCGGGTCTTCGCCCTCTTCCCCCGGCTCGCCGAACGCGTCCGCCAGCCGGCCGGCCTGCTCTCCGGGGGCGAGCAGCAGATGCTGGCCATCGGCCGCGCCCTGATGGCCTCGCCCCGCCTGCTCCTGCTCGACGAGCCCTCGCTCGGCCTCGCCCCGCAGATGGTGCACCGCATCGCCGAGGTGGTCCGCCAGATCAACGCCCAGGGCACCGCGGTCCTGCTGGTCGAGCAGAACGCCGGCATGGCGCTGTCGCTCGCGGATCACGCTTACGTCCTGGAGGTCGGCGAGATCCGGCTGTCCGGCCCCGCCGGCGAACTCGCCCGCACCGACGCGGTGCGCCGCCTCTACCTGGGCGAGACCGCCGACGACGGTCAGGGGGCCGCGTGACCGCCCGTACCGCGGCACCCCCGCCGCTCCAGGTCCGGGGCGTCACCGTCCGGTTCGCCGGGCTCACCGCCCTCGACGAGGTGTCCTTCACCGTCGTGCCGGGCTCCGTGCACGCCCTCATCGGACCCAACGGCGCCGGCAAGTCCACCTGCTTCAACGTCCTGTCGGGCCTGTACCGGCCCACCGCGGGCACCGTCCGCCTCGGACAGAGCGACCTCACCCGGCTCGCCCCGCACAAGATCGCCGCCCTCGGTGTCGCCCGCACCTTCCAGAACATCGTCACCACGGAGGGAACCGTCGCCGACAACCTGATGCTGGGCCGGCACGCCCTGTCCCGCGCGGGCTACCTCGCCGCCGCCCTGCACCTGCCGAAGGCCGCGCGCGAGCAGCGCGAGCACCTCCGCCGCGTCCACGAGATCGCCGAACTCACCGGACTGGCCCCCCACATCGACACCCCGGTGGCCGTCCTGTCCTACGGCGACCGCAAACGCGTCGAGTTCGCCCGCGCCCTGTGCCTGGAACCCCACGTCCTCCTCCTCGACGAGCCCGTGGCCGGCATGAACGCCGCCGAACGCGCCCGCACCGCCGAGGTGATCCGCGACGTGCGGGAACGCCTCGGCCTGTCGGTCCTGCTCGTGGAGCACGACATGGGCCTGATCATGCGCCTGGCCGACGAGGTCACGGTCCTCGACTTCGGCCGGGCCATCGCCCACGGCACGCCCGAGGAGGTCCGGCGCGACCCCGAGGTACTGCGCGCCTACCTCGGCACCGGCGCGACGGGGGAGGAGGACGCCGCATGACCGGACTGCTCGACAACATCCTCGGCGGCCTCGCCCTCGGCTCCGTCTACGCCCTGGTCGCCCTCGGCTTCGTGGTCATCTTCAAGGCGTCCGGCGTCCTCAACTTCGCCCACGGCTCCCTGCTCCTGCTCGGCGGCTACCTCGTCGCCGTCCTGCACGAGCACCTCGGCTTCGCCGGAGCCCTCGCGGCGGCCGTCCTGGCGACCGCGGCCGTGGCGGGCGCCCTCGACCGGTTCCTGCTGCGGCGCGGCGAGCAGGACCCGCGCGCCGCCCACGTCCAGACCATCGTCACCATCGGCATCGACATTCTCCTGGTCACCGACCTCGCCCGCCGCATCGGCGGCGACCTGCTCACTCTCGGCGACCCGTGGGGGGACGAGGTGACCGACCTCGGGCCGGTCACCGTCGCCGACAGCCGGCTCGCCGCGATCGCCGTGTCCGCCCTCGTCATCGCCGGCGTCTTCGCCCTGTTCCGGTTCAGCCCCTGGGGCCTGGCCCTGCGCGCGGCGGCCGAGGACACGGAGGCCGCGGCCCTGATGGGCGTACGGCTGGTACGGGTCCGCACCCTCGCCTGGTGCCTGGCGGGCGCCCTGGCCGCGCTCGCCGCCGTGTTCCTCGCCGCGTTCCCGGCGCCCGGCCTGGAGCGCACCACCGGGCAGATCGCCCTCAAGGCGTTCCCCGCCGCCATCCTCGGCGGCCTGGCCTCCCCGCCCGGCGCGCTGGCGGGCAGCCTCCTCATCGGCCTCACCGAGGCACTCGTCGCCGGCTACCAGTCCGAACTGCACATCCTCGGCGAGGGTTTCGCCGACGTCGCCCCGTACGCCGTGATGGTGCTCGTCCTCCTGGTCCGCCCCGCCGGACTGTTCGCCGCGAGAGGAGCGGCCCGTGTCTGACCTCCTCAAGCGGGGCAGGCCCACCCTGCCCCTCCTCGCCCTGCCCGGTCTTCTCCTCCTCCTCGCGCCGCCCTTCTACCTCGACGCCTTCTGGCTGCGCATCGGCCTGATCTCCATGGCCGCTGCCATCGGAGCCGTCGGTCTCGCCCTGCTGGCGGGCACCGCGGGCCAGCTCTCCCTCGGCCACGCCTTCTTCCTGGCCGTCGGCGCCTACGGCTACGCCTGGCTGGCCGGCGACCCCGGACCCGGCCTGCCGCCCCTGCTCGCCCTGGTCCTCGCCGTGCTGCTCGCCGGTGCGGCGGGCGGCCTGTTCAGCCCCGTCGCCGGCCGGGTGCGCGGCATCTACCTGGGTGTGGCCACCCTCGCCCTGGTCTTCCTCGGCCACCACGTCCTGCTCACCGCGGACTCCGTGACCGGCGGTTTCAACGGCCGGGCGGTGCCGCCGCTGACGATCGGCGGCTTCGGCTTCAGTGACGACGGCCCCGAACTGACGGTGCTCGGCGTGCCGTTCGGCGCCGAGGAACGGCTGTGGTACCTCGGGCTCGCCCTGTTCGCCCTCACCTGGTTCACCGCCCGCGGCATCCTGCGCTCACGCCCCGGCCGCGCCCTGACCGCGATCCGCGACAGCGAGACCGCGGCCGCGGTGATGGGCGTCGACGTCGCCCGCCACCGCTCGGCGGCGTTCGTCGTGTCCTCGATGTACGCGGGCCTGGCCGGGGCCCTGCTCGCCCTCGCCTTCCGCCGCATCGTGCCGGACTACTTCTCCCTCGCCCTCTCCGTCGACTACCTCGCCATGATCGTCATCGGCGGCCTGGGTTCCGTCGCCGGCGCCACCGCGGGAGCCGTCTTCGTCACCGCGCTGCCGCTGCTGATGACCCGCTACGCCGACCATCTGCCGCTGGTCGCCGCACCGGGCTCGGCCGAGGGCTCCATCGGCCCCACCGAGGCCGCCCGCTACCTCTACGGCGCCGCCATCGTCGTCATCCTGCTGTACGCCCCCGACGGCCTGCGCGGGCTCACCCGGCGCGCCCGCGCCCGCCTGCGCCGTCCCGCGCCCCACCCTCCCGGCGCCGGGAGGCCGCCCCGTCCGCCCGCCCGAGCCGAACGAGCCGCACGACCCAAGGAGCACACCCCGTGAACACCACGCACCCAAGGCCCCGCACCACCCGCATCACCCTGGCCGCGGCACTGGCCGCCGTGCTGCTCGCGGGCACCGCATGCAGTTCCAAGGCGGACGGGGACGGCGGCGCGGACGCCTCCGACGGCGTCAAGACCGGCCCCGGAATCGGCGAGAAGTCCATCAGGCTGGGCGCCCTCACCGACCTGACCGGCCCCTACGCCACCCTCGGCAAGAGCGTCGTGCAGGCCCAGCAGATGTGGGCCGACGAGACCAACGCCGCCGGCGGCATCTGCGGACGCAAGGTGGAGATCGTCGTCAAGGACCACGGCTACGACGTGCAGAAGGCGGTCACCGCGTACGCCGACATCGCACCGGACGTGGTGGCCCTGCCCCAGGTCATCGGCTCCCCGGTGGTCGCCGCCCTGATCGACGACATCGAACGGGACGGCCTGCTGACCTTCCCGCAGGGCTGGTCCGCCTCCCTGCTCGGCCGGGACCCCGTCCAGGTCCTCGGCACCACCTACGACCTCGACATGATCGCCGCCGTCGACTTCCTCACCCGTACCGGGAAGGTGGCCGAGGGCGACTCCATCGGCCACGTCTACTTCGAGGGCGACTACGGCACCAACGCCCTGGAAGGGGCCGAGTGGGCCGCCGAGCGGGCCGGGATCAAGGTGATCGGCCAGAAGATCAAGGCCACGGACACCGACCTGAGCGCACAGGTCTCCGCCCTCCGCGAGGCCGGTGTGAAAGCCGTCCTGATCAGCGCCGGCCCCGCCCAGACCGCCTCCCTCGCCGGTGTGGCGGCGTCCCGGGGGCTGCGCGTGCCCATCGTCAGCAGCGCCCCGGGCTACGCCCCGCAGCTGATGAAGACCCCCGCGGCGGCGGCACTGGAGGCCATGGTGCACGTGGTGAGCGCCATACCGGCCGTCAGCTCCGACCTGCCCGGCGTGAAGCGGATGGTGTCCTCCTACGAGAAGAAGTACCCGGACTCCCCGGTCGACTCCGGCGTGCTGTCCGGCTACAACGCCGCGCAGCTCCTCGGCGCCGGCCTCAAGCAGGCCTGCGAGAAGGGCAGCCTCGCCCGTGAGGACGTGGTCAAGGCCCACCGCTCGCAGAAGAACGCCGACACCGGCCTCGGCACCCCGCAGGACTTCACCGACGTCGACGCGCCGGCGAGCCGTTCCACGTACGTGCTGAAGCCGGACCGCAAGGCGGACGGCGGCCTGGTGGGCGTGGAGGAGGCGCACCGGGTGCCCGGTGCCGACGAGTACCTGGCCGAACGCAGCTCCTGAACGCCAACTGCCCTGCCGGGCAAGGGGCTTGGCAGGGCATGCGGAAGGGGACCGCCGTCGCCGCACGGGATCCTCGCTTCGTCGGCCGTTCCGGTGAACGCGGGCGTGCCGCGATGTACTCTTCGTCATGCCAGTGCAGTTGGCGCGGTAGAGAGCTGGGGGAACGATGCAGACCGAGAAGCGGCTGTCCACGGAGATCGACGCCAATGTGCCGACGGCCGCACGCATGTACGACCACTATCTGGGCGGCAAGGACAACTACGCGGCGGACCGGGCCGCGTGCGAGCAACTCGACAAGGTCGTCCCCAGTACCCGCCGGCTGGCGGTGAACAATCGCCGCTTCCTGCAACGGGTCGTCAAGACGCTCACGGCGGAGTACGGCATCCGGCAGTTCCTCGACCACGGCTCCGGGCTGCCGACCCAGAACAACGTGCACCAGATCGCGCAGGGCATCGCCTCCGAGTCGCGCGTCGTCTACGTCGACAACGACCCGATGGTGCTGGTCCACGGCCGCGCGCTGCTGGAACAGAACGAGCGCACCGCCGTCATCCACGCCGACATGCGCGACACCGACGGCATCTTCTCCCACCCCGAGACCCAGCGCCTGATCGACTTCTCGCAGCCGGTGGCCGTGCTGTTCAACTCGGTCTTCCACTGCATCCCCGACAGCGAGAGCGACGGTCCCCCGGCCGTCGTCCGCCGCGTCACCGAGCGGCTCGCCCCCGGCAGTTTCCTGGTGATGTGCCAGCTGGTCAGCGAGGACGAGAAGGTGCGCGAGTTCGTCACCGGTTTCATGGACCAGGTGACGCAGGGCCACTGGGGACGCGTCCGCCAGGAGAAGGACGTCGCCGGGTGGTTCGAGGGGATGGAGATCCTTGAGCCGGGCCTGGTCGAGGTCTCCACCTGGCGCCCGGACAGCGAGGTGGCCCCCCGCCAGCTTACCCAGGAGTGGATCGAGTTCGGCGGCGTCGGCCGCCTCGGCTAGGGTCCGTCGCCATACGCTCCTGACGCCGCGAGGCCCGCCCTTCGGGCGGGCGACGGGAGTGTGGCGACAGACCCTGGGCCTTTCGGCCCGGCAGCGGGCAGGTGTCTGATCTCCGGGGAGCGCGACCGGCTCTCCGGGGCTTCGCCTCCCGGCCGGACGGACCGTCGCAGTCCCCACCGCGCTCGCAGGGCCGCCCGCCCGTTCACCGAGCGGCCGGGTAGCGCTGCTCCATCGTCGCGCGCAGCAGTTCCACGGAAGCGCGCGGGGTGAGCGCCTCGTCGGCGAGCCGGTCCAGCGCCAGCCGGTACTCCTCCGTCTCGTCCCGGTCCTCCAGGAAGTTCGCGCTTCTGATGTGCTCCAGGTACACCACGTCCGGCAGGTCCAGGCCGCCGAACCGCAGATAGGTCACCGGTATCGCGGGAGCGGAGGCGTTGGTGGCGGTCAACGGAACGATCTGCAACGTCACGTTCGGCCGCGCGGCCATGGCGATCAGGTGCGCCAGTTGCTCGCGCATGATCTCGCGGCTGCCCAGTACGCGGAGCAGGACGGACTCGTCGATGACCGCCCACAGCTGTGGCGCGTCCGCGCGCTCCAGCAACTGCGTCCGGCGGATGCGCAGCTCCACCCGGCGCTGCACCTCGCCCGCGGGCGCGTTCGGCAGGCCGCGCTCCACCACGGCGCGCGTGTAGTCCGCGGTCTGCAACAGGCCGGGGACGTACTGGATCTCGAAGGTCCGGATGGTGACCGCCGCTTCCTGCAGTCCCACCAGCCGCTCGAACCACTCGGGCATCAGCCGCTTGTCGTACCGCTGCCACCAGCCCGGCTCACCCGCCCGCTGGAGCAGCTTGAGCAGCACCGAAGCCTCGTAGGGGTCCGTGCCGTACAGCTCCAGCAGCGCGCGGACGTCCTTCTCCGTGGGAGGCTTGCGGCCCTTGCCCGACTCGATGCGTGAGAGCTTGGCCGGGCTGAACCCCAGTCGGCGGGCCGCCTGTTCCTGGGACAGTCCGGCGTCCTCCCGGAAACCCGCCAACTGGACGCCGACCAGCATCTTCAGCAAGATCGGGGCGGGCTCGGAGCGGTCCAGATACGGTTCGAGACGGGAGATGCGATGCGACGCGGCGGACATCATGACTCCCAGCAGACCGGCAGACTCGAGAAACACACTATCGCATTTTGCCGCCGGACGTCGCATCAGCCCTCCGGAACAGGCCAGTTGAGTCCGCGGCGGCGGTGCGGCCGCACGGAGGCGGCAGGGGGGCGGAGCGGTGGGTCCCGTGGCGGCGGCCGGCCCGCGTCCCGCCGGGCCGGCCGCCGCCACGGGCGTCCACGGTCCGCCACCGCCTCCGGTGGCTCACACCAGGTGGTCGAACTCGCCCTCCTTGGCGCCCGCCAGGAACGCCGCCACCTCCGCGGCCGTGTAGACGAGCGCGGGGCCGTCCGGGTCGCGGGAGTTGCGCATCGCTATGCCTCCCTCGACCAGGGCGACCTCGACGCAGTTGCCTTCGGCGTTGCTGTGCCGGCTCTTCATCCAGCAGGCGTCCAGCGAGCTGGCCCTCACTCCGTTCCGCACTGGTGGCACCGCACTCTCCTTGTTGTATCGGGGGGCGGACCGCACCGTGCCGCCACCATCTGTTCCCAGCCGACTTTCGCGCAATTTCTCGTGCAATTGCACGCTGGTGTTGTCAGCGTGAATAATAGCTACAGCGTCAACCCCTGTGCTGGCGCCCTGCTCTGACGTCGTATCAGGGAGATGCCGTGTCGTCGTCGTCCGTGCATCGAACGCTCCCGCCGCCGGGTGGTGGCGCGTCGCGGGTGAGCGCGGCGGACGGGACCGTCCGGTATCCGACCGCCACGCGACCGGCCGCCCCGGCTGTCGGCCGCGGGCGGCGGCTCCCTCACCCGGCGCCCCCCACCCCCGTGCCGGCCACCGGGTCCGCCCCGACGAGGCCCCGCCCGGCCCGGTACGGCGCCGAGACCCCCGGGCGAGACCGGGGCGGCCCGGCCCCGGTCTCCTCCGCGGGCCCGGCCGTCCGGCCCGCGCCGCCGGCGCCTTGCCAGTTGTCCGACCCGACCGTCGCGGAAAGGCCCCACACCATGCGCACCGCTCCGACCCAGCAGCCGAGCACCGAGCGCACACCACATCCCGCCCCGCCGACCGGGCCGGGGCGCCCCGCGCCCCTCGCGTCGCTGGGCCAGGTGCCCTGGGAGAGGCTCCAGGACTCCACCGGATCCGCGGCCGCCATCCCCGAGCTGCTCGAACGCGTCGCCTGGGGAGACCCCGACACCGCCCGGGCCGCGCTCGACGAGGTGCGCAAGCGGATCTGCCAGTACGGCTTCGTGGTGGAGCAGGCGACCGCCGCGACCGTTCCCTTCCTCTGGGAGCTCGCCCAGCTGCCCCAGGTGAGCTGCCGCGCGCAGATCGTCCGGCTGCTGGAGAACGTCGCCCGCGCCCGGCAGTGGGAGAACACCGCCGTCGCCTACCCCAAACTCCTCAACCGCCGCGAGAACCACGTGGTGTGGGAGCGCGCGGCACGCCAGGCCGTCCACGCCGGGCGCGGCGCCCTGCCGCGCCTGCTGTCCGAGCGGGACGCCGAGACCGCCCGGGCCGCCGCCGAACTGGCCCGGACGCTGGGGGAATGAGACGCCCGCGCCTTCCACGGGGGTGAAGGCGCGGGTCTCCCACGTGCCCGCCGGTGTGGCACGCTCCTCGTCGACCGGGGTAAGAAAGCGCTTGCCCCACAGTCGGCAACCCCAGGAGGACCACGCCGATGGCGTCGTCGTTGGAAAAACCGCTCGATCACCGCTACCGGGGCGAGCACCCGATACGCACCCTCGTCTACTTGTTCCGCGCCGACCGCCACCGCCTGGCCGGGGCCGTCGTCGTCTTCACGGTCAAGCACAGCCCCGTCTGGCTGCTGCCCCTGATCACCGCGTCCATCATCGACACCGTCGTCCAGCACCAGCCGATCGGCCGGCTGTGGACCAGCACCGGCGTGATCCTGTTCATCCTGGCCGTCAACTACCCCCTGCACGTGCTGTACGTCCGCCTGCTGTACGGCAGCGTCCGCCGCATGGGCACGGCCCTGCGCTCGGCGCTGTGCACCCGCATGCAGCAGCTCTCCATCGGCTACCACACCCGGGTCAGCGCCGGTGTGCTCCAGGCCAAGGTGGTGCGGGACGTGGAGACCGTGGAGCAAATGGTGCAGCAGACCGCGGAGACCGGGCTCGGCGCGGTCACCGTGCTCATCGGCGGCCTGGTCATCATCGCCGTGCGCACACCGGAGTTCCTGCCCGTCTTCCTCGTCGTCGTGCCGACCGCCTCGCTTCTCGTCGCCCGGCTGCGGGCCCGTCTGCGCAGCCACAACGAGAGCTTCCGCCACGAGGTGGAGACCCTCTCGTCCCGCGTCACGGAGATGACCCGGCTCATCCCCGTCACCCGCGCCCACGGACTGGAGGGCAAGGCCCTGCGCCGCATGGACGGCACCCTGCACCGGCTGCTCGCCTCCGGCCTGCGTCTGGACCTGGTCAACGGCCGCTTCGCCTCGCTGGCCTGGGTGGTCCTCAACGTCGTCGGCGTGCTGGTGCTCGCGGGCGCCGCGCTGATCTCCTACTACGGCGTCTGGGGCGTCACCCCCGGCGACGTCGTCATGCTCAGCGCGTTCCTGACCACTCTCACCAACTCCACGACGACGCTGGCCGGGCTGGCGCCCGTCATCACCAAGGGGCTGGAGTCCGTCCGCTCGGTCGGTGAGGTCCTCCAGGCGCCGGAACTGGAGGACAACGAGGGCAAGGCGGAACTCGCCGAGCTGCGGGGCGCGGTCACGTTCGAGAACGTCGGCTACGCCTACGACGACGACGGCCGCGCCGCCGTACGGGACTTCACGCTGGCCGTGGCGCCCGGAGAGACGATCGCGCTGGTGGGCGCCTCGGGCGCGGGCAAGTCGACCGTGCTCAACCTCGTGATCGGGTTCCTGCGTCCCACCTCCGGCCGGCTGCTGCTCGACGGCACCGACATGTCCACCCTCGATCTGCGCACCTACCGGCGGTTCGTGTCGGTCGTGCCGCAGGAGTCGATCCTCTTCGACGGCACCGTCCGCGAGAACGTCGCCTACGGTATGGACGACGCCGACGAGGAGGCGGTGCGGGCGGCCCTGCGCGACGCCAACGCCCTGGAGTTCGTGGAGCGGCTGCCGCAGGGCCTGGACACCCTGGTGGGGGAGCGCGGCGCCCGGCTGTCCGGCGGGCAGCGTCAGCGCCTGGCCATCGCCCGCGCCCTGATCCGCGACCCCCGGGTCCTCATCCTCGACGAGGCGACCTCGGCGCTGGACACCCGCTCCGAGGCGCTGGTCCAGCAGGCGCTCGCCCGGCTGCTGCGAGGGCGTACCACGTTCGTCGTGGCCCACCGGCTGTCCACCGTGCGGGGCGCCGACCGGATCGTGGTGATGGGGGAGGGCCGGATCCAGGAGATCGGCACCCACGGGGAACTCCTGCGCCGGGGCGGCGCGTACGCGGCGCTCCACAGCGGGCAGGTCGCCTGAGATTTCCGGTCGAGCGCCTCGGCCGGGGGGACGGAGATGTTCCGCTCCTTTTCGGCCAGTCTGCCGATTGTTCGGGCTGTCGACCGGTCGGAAAGCGAAAGATTTTCGTCAACTCCGAGCGCGAGCGGGCGAGGAGTGAATGTTTCGGCTGTGTCCGGGCATACGCAGCGAAAATCGAGAGAGGGGCGCTTCGTGCTCGTACCGGACCCGAAGGTCGTCAGGGAGCTGCTGACGCGGTACGCGTCGCTGCAAATCGCTCAGGCGGAGAGGGCGAGGCCGGCCGTGGCCCGCGAGCTGGAGGACGTCAGCTACACGCTGTGCGTGATGATGGGAACGACCCGCATCCACGACGCGGTGGCCAAGGCGGACGCCCTGCTGCTCGCGGGGCAGCGGACCCCGGTCGCCGCCGAGGCGGCGCAGCAGGACGGCGAGAGCGGGCTGCCGCTGGCCGTGTGACACCGGCCGGCTCCCGGACCCTGCCGCCGCCGTCCGTCCGCTCCCGCAGCGGTGACGGGATGCGGCGGCAGGGCCCAGTAGTGCTTCGCTGGGTTCTGGCCTATCTGTGGTGGCCTCGTCGGGCGGGTAGCGGTCGTCCGCAGGTGGTACAGGTGCCGGTCCGGCACCTCAGCAGGTCCTGGAGGAGATCGAGGACCTGGTAGAAGGTCAGAGCCGGGCGTGGAACGCCGCGCGGTAGGCGTGCGGAGTGGTGCCGGCCACCCGGCGGAACCGCTCACGGAACGCGGTGGGGGAGCCGAATCCGGCCTGCCGGGCGATCCGTTCGATCGAATGGTCGCTGTTCTCCAGCAGGTACTGGGCCCGCCGCACCCGCGCCCGCAGCAGCCATTGCAGCGGCGTGGTCCCCGTCTGCTCGCGGAACCGGCGGCTGAAGGTCCGCTCGCTCATCCCCGCCCGCTCGGCCATGTCCCCCAGGGTGATCTCGCCGGCCAGGTTCTCCTCGATCCACTCCAGGAGCGGTCCGAGGGCCGAACCCCGCGGCACCGGCGGGCGCTCGTGCACGATGAACTGGGCCTGGCCGCCCTCCCGTTCCAGCGGCACCACACACATCCGGGCGGCGTGCGCGGCGACGGCCGAGCCCAGGTCCCGGCGGATCATGTGCAGGCACATGTCGAGGCCGGCCGCCGCACCGGCCGAGGTCAGTATCTGCCCGTTGTCGACGTAGAGCACGTCCGGCCGCACCCGGACGCGCGGATAGCGGCGGGCCAGTTCCCCGGCGGCGAACCAGTGCGTGGTCGCCCGCAGCCCGTCCAGCAGGCCGGCCTCCGCCAGGACGAAGGCACCGACGCACACGGACGCGATCCGGGTGCCCGCCGCGGCGGCCCGGCGCAGTGCCGCCAGCACCCGGTCCGACGGCGGCCCGGCCTCCTCCGAACGGCCCGGCACGATGACGGTGTCGGCGTGCTCCAGCGCTTCCAGCCCCCGGTCGATCCGCAGCCCGAACCCCTCCGCGCGGACCTCGGGCGACTCCGCGCACAGCCGTACCCGGTAGGGGCGGCGGCCGTCGGGCAGGCGCGTCCAGTCGAAGGTCTGCAACGGGGCCGCCATGTCGAACGGCACCACGTCGTCGAGCACGAGGATCTCCACACGGTGCATGCCCGCCACGATAGGGGTGTTCCCGCCACCGCCGTGAGCTGGGATTCGGGCGGTTCCGCGCGGCCCGTCGCCGGAAGACGGCGTTGGCGAGAACCCGTTGGGATCTGTCATTTCAGCCACTGTGCGCGGCCCGGCCGGCTTCCTAACGTGAACCCGGCACCGCCGGCCGCTTCCGCGGCGGCCCGGCGCGGCCCTCATGCGAACCGCCGTCCGCCCCTGCCTTCCGGAGCCCCGACCGATGACGAAGTTCCTGCTCACCCTGCACGTCCTGGCCGCCATCATCGCCGTCGGGCCGGTCACCGTCGCCGCCAGCATGTTCCCCCCGGCGGCCCGCCGCGCCGCTCTCGCCGGCGGCCCGCGGGCCGCCGGCGAGGAGACCGGTGACGCGGCCGTGAGCACCGTAGGGCTGCTGCACCGCATCTGCCGGGTCTACGCCGGCCTCGGGGTGGCGGTGCCCCTCCTGGGCTTCGCCACCGCCCAGGCCATGGGCGTGCTGGGCGACGGATGGCTCATCGCGTCCATCGTCCTGACCGCCGTCGCCGCGGGCATCCTGGTCGCCTTCGTCCTGCCCCGCCAGGAGGAAGTCGTGGAGCAACTGACCGGAGGGCAGCCGGTGGAGCGCTCCCGCACCGTGCGGCTCGCCATGTTCACCGGCGTCTTCAACCTGCTGTGGGCCACCGTCACCGTCCTGATGATCGTCCGGCCCGGTTCCACCACCGGCGCCTGAGCCGTTGTCGCACGCTCGGGGAGAATGACCACACCAGGGTGTGCGGCAGCGCATGGGGCCTGTCGTCACGTTCCCGTCTGCCTCACGACGCCCTGCGCGTCCTCTCGCCGCACCGGGCCCTGACCCCCGTACGGTCCGCGGTACGAGGAGCAGGGTCCGGCACGGCGAGAGCACGCACCCGACGCCGTGCGGCCCGCCCTTCGGGCGGACGACGGGAGCGTGGCGACAGGCCCTAGACTCGGCAGTCGCACCCCCGCACGGGGGCGGACGACACGAAAGGCACGTTGACGGGTGTTCCAGGATTCCCCCATCTACGACCGACTCGTCGCCGAATGCGGCGACGTGCCCGCGCAGGTACGCCGGGAGGCCGAGCGCGTGACCAGGGAACTGGAGGTCGTCCTGCGTCCCCTGCACGTTCCCGGCCTCGGCCCCGGCCCCGAGCGTCCGCCGCACCCGGGCAACGGATGGCAGCGCACCGCTATGCTGCCGGGCCCCCGCCCGCAGTGACCGGCGCTCCGGTGCCGGGACCCGGCACCGAGGAGAGCCGAGGCACGCCGTCGCGCTGACCTGGTCCTGTCGTCGCCGGGGCGTTGTCCCCCGGGCACATACGGGCCTCACCGCCCGGTCACGGGGCCGTGACGGTGTGCGCGCCGCCGGCGGGCGCCGCCTTGCCGGGGCCGGGCCGCGCCAGCCACGCGGCGATGGTGCGGGCGATCGGCTGGCCCGTATCCACCTCGACGAACCCGAACTGGCCCGACTGGTTGCACTCCAGGAACCACCACGTCCCGTCGGCGTCCTCGGCGAAGTCGAAGGCGCCGTAGGCCAGCCCGGCCTCCCGGACATAGGCGTGGACGCCCGCCGCGACGCGCGGCGGCACACCGGCGGGCCGCCAGGGCTCGTCGGACACGGCGAACCGGACGTCGACCTCGCCCGGGTCGTCGGGGTCCGCCCCGCGCACCGCCGCCTTGCGGGCTGCCAGCAAGCGGTCGCCCACGGCGGTGAGGCGGATGTCGGCGCGCTTGGCGATCCGCCGCTGCAACAGCGTCGGGCCGTGGGCGACGGCGGCGAAGTCGGCCTCCGGTGACACCCGGCTGGCCGGGACGGCCCGGGGCGGATCCTGCGGATGCGCGCCCGAGACCGGCTTGACCACCAGATCCGGGTGGCGTTCCGCGAACTCACGCGCCGCCTGGGGGAAGGTGGTGATCAGCGTGGCCGGCACGGGCAGGCCGCACCGCTGCGCCAGCCGCAACTGCCAGGGCTTGTGGCGTGCCCGGCCGGCCGCGTCGGGATCGTTCATCCAGCGGGCGCCGCAGCCGCGGAGCATGCCGTAGAGCGCCTGGGACGACTCCTCGGTCAGCCACACGGAGGCCCCGGCCGCGCGAGCGGCCGGGGCCCCCGGTCTGCGCACCCAGACCGACCGCAGCCCGCCGATGCTCACCAGACGGTCCCCGGCGGACAGATGGCCGTGGAAGGAGCCGTGCGCGAACTCCCCGGACAGTGCGACGGAACCGGTCAGATCGGCCGGATCCAGGCGGACCACCGGCACCCCCGACGCGTTGAGGTGGACCACCACCATGTCGGCGGTGACGTCCTCTTCACAGGTGAGGATCAACACGGTCATCGTCGGCCGGCCCGGGATCAGTCGTCGAAATGCGTCTTCGAGCCGGCGGTGGACGTCGTGGTGCCCAGCTCCCTGAGCAGGGCGTGGTCACAGGCGGCCACCCGCCCGTCGAGCAGCAGATTCACCTGGAGACCGGTGTCGTAGACATACGGAGCCGCGGCGTCCGACTCCGGTGCGGGACGTGCGTACTGAAGCGCGAACGGTTGCATCGTCTCTCCCTGTCGGTGCTGCGCCGATCAAGCGACGGTTCGGCTGCGCGTCGCCCGGTCCGCCGACTTCCCTCGGCTTCCAGAGACTTATACGAATCGAACGGGTCAATGGTTGCTTCATGCCGCGCGGAGTTACCCGGGCGTGATCACGGCGCGGGGTCACGGCCCGGCCGCCGCGACAGGACGCGCTTCCGCTCGCCGAGGGGTCCGCGCACGGAGCGCAGTGCGAGGAGCAGGACGCCGACGTCGTCCAGGTACACCGGATCGGGCACCAGATCGGCCGGCAGCGCGAGATAGAGGACCGCGCCCCAGAAGACCCAGCGCGGGCCCGTCGGCAGCCCGGCCCGCGCCAGATCCCGCCGGGCCCGCAGCAGCCGCACCAGAAGGCCGACGGCCAGCGCCAGCACGAGCACCGCGAGCACGGCCGCCGCGACGATCACCGCCGTGGTGGTGTCCACCCCGCCCCTCCTTCCGGGAGTCCCGTGCCGGTGGGCCGGGACGCACACGTCTTCCTCCGGATTCCCCGTTCACGGGGCCGGTATGGCTCCGGGGCGCCACCCACCGCGGCCCTTCATCCCCGTGGCCCACAGAAGTGGCACGCCGTCACCCGGGCGCCTAGAAATGGTCAGCACGTCGCGTGTCGCGTCGGGGACCAAGGAGCGGCCGCACCCTTCCCACGGAGCAGACCATGACCACCGACTCGTCAGCACCGCGATCGAACGAGTACGACATATCCCCCTGGGACGCACCGTCCGCGGAGACGGCCACGTCCACCGGCGTCCATACGGTGGCCGGGGCGGACACGGAGCCCGCGGCCCGGGCACCCGCCGCCGGGGCGGCCACCCGGCGGCTGCCCGTCGTGGCGGCCCCGGTGCGGCGGGCGGTCCGGCCGGAGGAGCTCGCGCCCGGGCCGGGGGCCGCCGCACGGCCGCCCGCGGGCCCGGACGGCGACGGGCCGGCGCACGGCGACCCGGTCGGCGACCTGGTGCGGGCCGCCGTCGCGGACCGGCCCCTGGAGGAGGTCGTCGCCCTGATCACGATGCTGGAGCAGTCGCCCGACTACGCCCACGCGACGGCCGACGCGCTCCGCGCGGTCGGTGTGAACCGGTCCGTCGAGGACGTCACCCGTCTGGTCGCGCTGCTGACCCGGCCGCCGCGCCACCCCGACAGCGCCGACGAGGCGATCCGCGCCGCGGCCGCCTGCCGCCCGGTGGGGGACGTCTCCCGGCTGATGGAACTGCTCAACCGGCCATCGGTGGAGGCCCACTGCGGGCAGGAGGCGGTACGGGCCGCCGCCACCGCCCGGCCGGTCGAGGACCTGGTGGAGCTGATCGGCCGCCTCGCCGAGGAGCGGCGGGCGCGTACCGCACGGCCGGAGGCGGACCCTCCGCCGCTGGACGACGACGTCCCGCCGGACGGCGTCGACCACGGACCGGACACCGTCGAGCCGCCGGCGGGACCCGCCGCCGCGCTCACCGCCCCGGACCACACCCCGCGCGAACCCCGCCCGGCCCCGCGTCGCCAGCGGACCGGACGGGCCCGCGTGCCCCGGGCGTCCGGGGAAGCGGCCCCGTCCTGGCCGGGCCGGCTGGCCGCGGCCGTGCTCGCCGCGTGCGGAGCCGCCTTCTTCCCGCTGCACTCCGGCGGTGTCTCCGCCGGCGCCTACGGACTCGGCCTCGGCCTGTCGGCGCTCGGCCTGGCCGTCGCCCTGCTGCTGACCCTGCGGCCCGCCCTGCCGGTGCTGGCCGCGGCGGTCGTGGTACCGGCGGGCATGGCGGCCGCCAGACTGTACGCGCACTCGTTCCCGTCGGGACGGCTGGCACGGGCCATGGACCTCACCCTCGCCTCCGCCTGGATCGCCGTACCGGTCGCCGGGTGCGCGTCCCTGGCGGCGCTGACGGCCCTGTGCCTGCGCGTGGCGGCACAGCTTCAGGCGGCGGCCGACTGACCCGCCCGGCCGGAGCCCGCCGCGTTCCCGGGGAGCCGCACCGGGGCCCCCGCGGCGTGCGGGCGGCTCACCGGCCCACCGTCCCGGCCGGCCGCTCGTGGGCGAGCAGCCCGGCGAGCACCCGGTCGGGGCTGAGCGGCAGCTCGCGGAAGCGGACGCCGGTGGCGTGGTGCACGGCGTTGCCGATCGCGGCCGCCGTGCCGACGATGCCGATCTCGCCGATGCCCTTGCTCCCCATCGGGTTGAGACGGTCGTCGTCCTCGTCGATCCAGTGCGCCTCCACGGCCGGGACGTCGGCGTGCGCGGGCACGTGGTACGACGCCAGGTCGGACTCGGCGAAGTCACCGAAGGCCGCGTCCATCGTGCTGCCCTCCGTCAGCGCCATGCCCAGCCCCATCGTCATGCCGCCGACGAACTGGGAGCGGGCGGTGCGGGGGTTGAGGATCCGCCCGGCGGCGAAGACGCCCAGCAGGCGGCGCACCCGCACCTCACCGGTGACCGTGTCGACCATGACCTCCGCGAAGTGCGCCCCGAAGGCGTGCCGGGCGAAGGGGCTCGCGGCGTCGGCCGTGCCGGTGGTGTCGGCGCGCTCCTCGACCCCCGGGGCGGGCGGCGGACCCGCCAGGCCGGCCAGGCGGTCCGCCAGCCGGGCGCAGGCCGCGTGGACGGCCCAGCCCCAGGAGGCGGTACCGGAGGAGCCGCCCGCCAGCGGCGCGGACGGCAGGTCGCTGCTGCCCACCTCGATGCCGACCCGTTCCAGCGGCACGCCGAGGGCGTCGGCCGCGATCTGCGCGAGGACGGTCCGCGCCCCGGTGCCGATGTCGGTGGCGTTGATCCGCACCAGGAACGTCCCGTCGGGCAGGGCCCGCGCCGCCGCCGTGGACGGCGCCACCATGACCGGGTACGTGGCGGCGGCCACCCCGGAGCCGATCAGCAGGGGCCCGGCGGCACGGGACCGCGGGCGCGGGTCGCGCTGGTCCCAGCCGAAGCGGCGGGCGCCCTCGCGCAGGCACCGCACCAGGTGCCTGCTGCTGAAGGGCCGCCCGCTGTCGGGCTCGCGGTCCGGCTCGTTGCGGATCCGCAACTCCACCGGGTCCAGACCCAGCTCGCAGGCCAGCTCGTCCATCGCGGACTCCAGCGCGTACATGCCGGGCGCCTCGCCCGGGGCGCGCATCCACGACGGCGAGGGCACGTCCAGCGGTGCCACGCGGTGCAGCGTACGGCTGTGCGGCGCCGCGTACATCACGCGCGCGGGGACGGCGGCCTGCTCCACGAACTCCTTGATCCGGGACGTGTGGGTGGCCACCTCGTGGACGAGGGACGTCAGGCGGCCCTCCTCCGTCGCGCCCAGCCGGAGCCGGTGCAGGGTGGGGGCGCGGTGACCGACCACGGCGGGCAGCAGACGGCGCGGCAGGTTCACCGTGACCGGCCGTCCGGTGTGCCGGGCGGCCATCGCGGCCAGCACCACGTCGGGCCGGGGCGTGCCCTTGGAGCCGAAGCCGCCGCCGACGTGCTCGGCGACGACGGTGATCCCCTCCTCGGGCACGCCGAACATCGCGGCGAGCACCGAGCGCACCGGAGTGGTGCCCTGGCTGGAGGTGTGCACGACGAGCCGTTCGCCCTCCCAGCGGGCGGTGCTGGCGTGCGGCTCCATGGGGTGGTTGTGCAGCGGCGGCACCCGGTACGCGGTCTCGACCCGGACCGCGGCGGAGGCGAAGGCGCCGTCGGGGTCGCCGTGGGAGCGGACGGCCGGCTGACCGCCGTTGGCCTCCTCGGGGACGTACAGGCCCGGGTGCGACTGGGTGAGCGTGACGTCGGGATCCTCGGCGTCGTAGGTGACGCGGACCGCGGTGGCGCCCGCCCGGGCGGCCTCCGGGGTCTCGGCCACCACCAGGGCCACGAACCATCCCCGGTGCGGTACCCGCGGGTCCTGGAGCACCGCGAGGGTGGGATCCTCGGGCTCCGCCAGGCGTGGCGCGTTCTCGTGCGAGAGCACGGCGAGCACGCCGGGCAGGGCGAGGGCGGGCCCGGGATCGACGGCGGTCACCCGGCCCCGGGCGACCGCGGCCGGTACCGGCCAGGCGTGCGCCCGGCCGGGGGCGTCGTACTCGGCCGCGTAGCGGGCGGTGCCGGTGACCTTCTCCCGGCCTTCCCGGCGCTCGGCGCCGAGGCCCACGGCGGTCTGCGTGCCGTTCATGGGGGTTCCTCCTGGGGGGACGCCGGTTCAGGGGGTGGCGGGCGGCGCGAGCCGGCCCAGGACGTCCAGGGCGAGACGGCGGGCCAGCGGCACCTTGTAGGCGTTGTCCCGCAGCGGCTCGGCGGCGGCCAGTTCCAGATCGACGGCGTGCTCGAACGCCGCCGCGGTGGGCGCGGCACCCCGCAGCGCCTCCTCCGCCTTCCGGGCCCGCCACGGCCGGTGCGCCAGCGCCCCGAACGCGATCCCGGCCCGGTCCACCACCCCGTCCCGCATATGCAGCACGGCGGCGACGGACGCGAGCGCGAAGGCGTACGACGCCCGGTCGCGGGCCTTGCGGTACAGCGACGGCAGCCCGGCCGTCGCGGCCGGCAGCAGCACACCCGTGATCAGCTCGCCCGGGCGGATCTCGGTGTCCCGCTCCGGATCGTCGCCCGGCAGCCGGTGGAAGCCGTCCGCGGGCAGGCTGCGGGCGCCCTCGGGGCCGTACAGCTCGACCCGGGCGTCCAGCGCGGCCAGCGCCACCGCCATGTCCGAGGGATGGGTGGCGATGCAGTGCGCGGAATGGCCGAGCACGGCGTGGTCGCGGTGCACCCCCTCCCGCGCGCCGCAGCCGCTGCCCGGGGTGCGTTTGTTGCAGGGCTTGGTCAGGTCCTGGAAGTACGGGCAGCGGGTGCGCTGGAGCAGGTTGCCGCCGGTCGTGGCCGCGTTCCGCAGCTGCCCGGAGGCGCCCGCGAGCAGTGCCTGGGAGAGCGCCGGGTAGCGGTCGCGGACGGCCGGGTGGGCGGCGAGGTCGCTGTTGCGGACCATCGCCCCGATCCGCAGGCCGCCGTCCGGCAGCTCCTCCACCTCGGCCAGCGGGACGCGGGTGACGTCGACCAGGGCGGCGGGCCGCTCGACGCCGAGCTTCATCAGGTCGACGAGGTTGGTGCCGCCGCCGAGATAGCGGGCGCCGGGGTGGGCGGCGTACGCCTCGGTGGCCTCCTCCACGCTGCCGGCGCGTACGTAGGTGAAGGGCTTCACGGGATCACGTCCTCCACCGCCTCGGCGATGCGCGGATACGCGCCGCACCGGCACAGGTTGCCGCTCAGCCGCTCCCGGATCTCCTCCCGGCCCAGCGGGACGGGCTCACCCGAGGGCGTGGCCGGGTCCGTGACGTGCGAGGGGTGGCCGGCCGCGGCTTCGGCGAGGGCGCCGACGGCGGAGCAGATCTGGCCCGGGGTGCAGTAGCCGCACTGGAAGGCGTCGCGCTCCAGGAACGCCCGCTGGAGCGGGTGGAGCTCCTCACCGTCACCGGCGAGACCCTCCACGGTGGTGACCTCGCAGCCGTCCAGGGCGACGGCGAGCAGCAGGCAGCTGTTGACGCGCCGGCCGTCCACCAGGACCGTGCAGGCGCCGCACTGTCCGTGGTCGCAGCCCTTCTTGGCGCCGGTGAGGCCGAGATCCTCCCGCAGGAGGTCCAGCAGGACCCGGCGGTGGTCGACGGTGAGGGTGTGCGGTTTGCCGTTGACCCGCAGGGTGGTGTCCGAGCGATGACGGGGTGCGGCGGCGGCTCGGTGCCCGCTGCCGTCGTGGGGCTGGCTTCCCATGGTGTCGGTGACCTTCCGGGACGGGCGTGCTGCTGTGCAGTCCGCGTATCCAGGAGGAGCGGGACGACACGTGCGGCGTCCGGAGTGAGGCGGGGGCACCCGGGGCCGGACCGGCCCGATGGGCCCCTAGGCGTGCTGTCCGGGCAGCACACCTAGGCTGCCGCCATGAGCGCTGCGAACGAACACGTGACCGACCCGGCGCGGGTGGTGCGGGATGCCTACGAGGCCCTCGCCGCCGTCGTGCGCCCCCTCGGCGACGAGGAGTCCTGGCTGCCGACCGGCTGCACCGGCTGGGCGGTGCGCGATCTGCTGTTCCACCTGCTCGGCGACGCCCAGCGTGCCCTGGTCGCCCTGCACACCCCGGCCGCCGGGCCGCCCGACCGGGACGCCGTCACCTACTGGCGGGACTGGGCGCCCGACCCGGCCGGGGCGGCGAACGGCCGCCGCTGGAACCGGGTCGGCGCGAGCATGTTCCTCGACTTCCGGCAGCTGCGCGAGCTGTACCTGGAGACCGCGGCCGCCGCCGCGCGGGCCGCCGCCGGGACCCCGCCGGACACGCCCGTGGCCACCCAGGGCCATGTGCTGAGCGCGGGCGACCTGATGCTCACCCTCGCCGTCGAGGCCACCATCCACCACCTCGACCTGACCGCTCACCTGCCGGCCGCGCCCGGCCCCGCGCCGGCCGGCCTGGCCGCGACCCGCGCCGCCCTCGACGGCCTGCTGGGCCGTCCCGGGCCGGTGGACTGGAGCGACGAGCGCTACGCCCGCGCCGCCACCGGCCGGGTCCCGCTCACGCCGGACGAGCGGCGCGCGCTGGGGCCGGACGCCGGCCGGTTCCCGCTGTTCGCCTGAGGCTCCGCACCCGGCCCGCGTAGGCCACGGTCCGTCCCACGGCCTACGCGGGCCGGGTACCGCCCTCGTCCGCCCCGGGGGTGCGCGCCGGCCGGGTGCCGCCGTCCGTTCCGGCGGTCTCGGCGGGCCGGTCAGGGCCGTCGTCCGCGACCGGGGCCGGGGAAGGCATGGGCCGGTCGCCGCCGTCGTCCGGCTTCGGGGCCGTCGCGGACCGGATTCCGCCGTCGTCCGTCCCGGCGGGCAGCGTGAGCCGGCCGCCGTCCCCGTCCGTGCCCGGTGACGGCGCCGGACGGTCCTCGTCGTCCGCCCGGGACGCGGACGCGGACGCGCCGCCCGGCGGGAAGGGGCGCGGCGTCCTCGCCGATCCCTTGAGCCGCTCCAGGGTCCGGGTCAGCTGCCGCAGCGGGGACAGGGAGGGCGCCTCGGACGGCTGCCGGGGCGGCGGCGCCCCGGCGGACTCCCGGTAGGCGGCCAGCGCCTCGTGCGCGCGCTCGGCCGCCTCCCGGTACAGGTCGCGGGACTTCGTCATCGCCTCCAGCGCCTCGGCGTACATGGCCACCAGCCTGCGCTCGCGGGCGAGTTCCTCCTCCAGGGTCAGCAGGTGCCACTCCTCGCGCAGCCCGGTGAGGGCGACGTCACCGCCGTCCGGCAGCGGCCGGGGGAGGGCCGCGAACGCCGTCAGCGCCGCGACCAGCCCGGCGGGCTCGGAACCGTCCAGGAAGACGCTGCGCACGGAGAAGTCCGCGGCGTCGTAGTCGGGCGGGGCCGGCGTGCCGGGCAGCACCACGGCACCGCCCCGCGGCACCTGCACGCCGAAGTCCTCCAGCGCCCAGTTGACCACCCGGAACTGCTGCGGCGTGGCGCGGTGCTCGATCACGCGGTGCCGCAGGCCCGGCGGCAGCCATCGCGCCAGCGCCTCGCGCCCCCGGTGGTCGGGGGTCATCGCCTCATGGACGACGAAGTGGATGTTCCAGGGGCTGCGCGCGGCGTTGCGCAGCACCCGCCGTATGTCCTTGTCGTCGTCCGGCAGCGGATTGACCCCGCGAAAGCGCAGGCCGGTGGCGATGTCGCGGTCCCAGGTGACGTCCGGGTCGTCGGGCCAGAACACCGTGGCGGGCGACGGCCACGCGGGATCCCAGGGCTGCTCCGCCTCCGCGGCCAGGGTCCACTCCTGCCCCCCGGCCGAGGCGCGGGCCAGCGCGAGGCGGGCCCGGACGGTCACCTGCCCGGGGGCCCGCCAGCGGGCCTCGACGACGCGCTCGGGCGCGTCCTCGGCTTCCGGCAGCTCCAGGAAGTCGTCGATGTCCTGGCTGTCCTTCAGCCGCCGCAGCGTACGCAGGACGGAGTCTTCCGCGGCGGATCCCAGGTGGCGGCCGCGAGCCAGCCACACCGTGGGCGGAGTCGTGGGGCGGACGGAGGGAGAGGTCGGCATGAGTCCATCTGTGAGCGGGGGAAACGGGTAGAGCCAGTATCGTCGCCGCGGCTCATCGGAGATCAACCGGGGGCGCCGGCGACGGACCGACGGTACGCCCGCGGGCGTACGCCACGACAACGCCACGCCAGGCGCCGCGGCGAACGCCGCGCGAGCGTCACGACAAGGAGCGACCTGATGAAGCTGGATCTGGACGGACGGACCGCGCTGGTGACGGGGTCCTCCCAGGGCATCGGGGCGGCGATCGCCGCCGGGCTGGCCCGTGCCGGTGCCCGGGTGGGTGTCAACGGGCGCGACGCCGGCCGTCTCGAGCGCAGCGCCGAGAAGCTGCGGGCCGAGGTGCCGGGGGGCGATTTCGTGCCGGTCGCCGCCGATCTGGGCACCGAGGAGGGCGCGGAGCAGGCCCTGGCGGCCCTGCCCGAGGCGGACATCCTCGTGAACAACCTCGGCATCTTCGGGGCCGCCCCCGCGCTGGAGATCAGCGACGAGGAGTGGCGGCGCTACTTCGAGATCAACGTCCTGGCGGGCGTCAGGCTGACGCGCGCGTATCTGCCCCGGATGAGGGAGCGGGGCTGGGGGCGGGTGCTGTACATCGCGAGCGACTCGGCCGTCGTCATCCCGGCCGAGATGATCCACTACGGCGTGTCCAAGACGGCGCTGCTCGCGGTCGCCCGAGGCTTCGCCAAGGAGGCGGCCGGCAGCGGTGTCACGGTGAACTCCGTCATCGCCGGGCCCACCCACACCGAGGGCGTGGAGGACTTCGTGTACCAGCTGGTCGACCGCGACCTGCCCTGGGAGGAGGCGCAGCGCGTCTTCATGCGGGAGCACCGGCCGCAGTCGCTGCTCCAGCGGCTCATCGAGCCGGAGGAGATCGCCCATCTGGTGGTGTACCTCAGCTCGCCGCAGGCGTCCGCGACGACCGGCGCGGCCGTGCGCGTCGACGGCGGATACATCGACTCCATCCTGCCCTGACGCGCCGTACACACCCCTGCATCGAGTCGTACGCGCGCCGGAGCGAGGAGGAAGCGCCCGGAAGGGCGGGAAAAGGGGGAACGCCCGGGCGTCCCCCAGGCGTTCCCCTCTACTTCTCCTCGCCCTCGCCCTCGCGGGTGGGTTTCTTCTCGCCTTCCCGGGCGGGCCGGGTCTCACGGCCGCCGACGATGTCGGTCACGCCGGACTCGTCGGGCGCCTCCTTGCCCGGCCGGGGGGTGCTGCGGCCGCCGGGCTGGCCGCCGCCGGTGGTGCCGTAGCCGCCCGGCACCCCGGGGACGCTGTCCGCGTCGGCCTGTTCGCGGCTGATGTGCCGGGTGGCGCGCACGTTGGCGCGCCGCTCCGGGTAGCGGTAGCTGAAGGGGCGGGCGCGTGCGCGCTCCTCCTCCGTCTGCTCCGTGTACGCCTTGTCCCGCGGTTCTGGGGTCTTGCCGTCGCTCATGGCCTCCGCGTACCCACGGGCGGCGGGGCCATGTGAGCTCACGGGTCCCGCTCCGCGCGCCGCCGGTCCTGGTCGTCCCAGGCGCGGGTGTCGCGGGGCTCGACGTACGGCTCGCTTTCGACCGGATGGCCGGCGTCGACGACCCGCTGCCGGGCCAGCTCCGCGTCGAACTCCAGGCCGAAGAGGATGGCGAGGTTGGTCACCCACAGCCAGACCAGGAAGATGATGACGCCGGCGAGTGTCCCGTACGTCTTGTTGTACGAGCCGAAATTCGCCACGTAGAACGCGAAACCGGCGGACGCGATCAGCCAGATCACCAGGGCGAGGACACTGCCCGGGGTGATCCACTTGAAGCCGCGCACCCGGGCGTTCGGCGTGGCCCAGTACAGAATCGCGATCATGAGCACGACCAGCAGGACCAGAACCGGCCACTTGGCGATCGACCACACCGTCAGCGCGGTGTCGCCGACGCCCAGGGCGGTGCCCGCCTGCCGGGCCAGGCCGCCGGTGAACACGACGATGAGCGCGCTCGCGACGGCGAGCACCAGCAGCACCACGGTCAGGGCCACGCGCAGCGGCAGCACCTTCCAGGCGGGCCGGCCCTCGGGGACGTCGTAGACGGCGTTCGCGGAGCGGATGAAGGCGGCCACATAGCCGGAAGCGGACCAGACGGCGCCCACCAGGCCGACCACCGCCAGCACCGAGCCCAGGCCGGCCCGGCTCTGCAACTGCCGCACCGCGTTGGAGATGATGTCGCGGGCCGGGCCGGGTGCGAGCTGCTGGAGGTTGTCCATGACCTGCTGGGTGGCGGACTGCCCGGCGACGCCGAGCAGCGAGACCAGGACCAGCAGGGCGGGAAAGAGCGACAGCACCCCGTAGTAGGTCAGGGCGGCGGCGCGATCGGTGAGCTCGTCGTCCTTGAACTCGGACAGGACGCGTCGCAGCAGCGCCAGCCAGGAGCGCTTGGGCAGCTCCGCGGGGGAGTCGGCGGCCCGCTGCTGCGTGGCGGTCCCCGGCCCGTAGTCCTGGGGTTCGTCCCGTGCCCGCTCCGCATGCGGCTCCCGGCCGCCGGGGGCCGTGGGCGCGTCGTCCTGTCTGGGGCTGTGCTTCCCGTGGTGGGGCAGATGAAGTCGGGCCATGGGGGCCGAGTAGCCCGCCCCGCCGTGTCCACGCCGGTCAAACGCGGGGCTGTGGGCCGTGCGGCCGTTCCCCGGTGGTATCGGACCCCGGCCCCGGTCCCGGGCGGAGCCGCCCGGCCCGCCGCGGACATCCGGGACACGGTGCGGGGCGGCTTCCCCGACAGGAAACGTCGGGAGTATCGTCATTTCGTTCGTTTACGGACGCCCCGCGTCCACCGGTCCTGCTCCGGCCATTCGGCCATTCGGCCGTCCGGGCCGCCGACCGGGGGCCGCTCCGGCGGGCGGCGCCGGTTGCCGCCAGGCCGGCTGTCAGGCCGGCGGGGGTCCTGAACCGGCGCGCACCGGCTCGTACCGGCGCGTCCGGAGGGCGTGCGCGCGAGCCCGGCGGGGGAGACCCGCGTGCCCGCGCCCGCGCGGTGGCTCAGTCGACCGTGGAACAGCGGATGACGATGTGTCCGTCCCGTTCGGGCTCGCCCTCCGCGCGGGCCGGGCCCACGAACACCGTCCGGGCGAGCCAGTGGTGGGCGGGCGCGTCGGTGCGGAAGACCGCAGCGGTACGGAAGTGTCACGGTCGACCGGGGCCTCCCGCTGAGCGCCGGCTGATCGGCGGCCGTTTCGAGGAGGACCTCGTCCTCGACGCCGCCCAGGCCGTGGAGGCCCGGGCCGCGGTGCCGCCGGGTGGCGCTGAGGGAAGGGGGCGGAGGGCCGCGGTGCCGCCGGTGCGGCGCTGAGGGGCGGAGGTGCGGGCCGTACCTTGGGTCCGGCGGGGGCGCGGCCCACGGGGGCGCGCGGCCGGCATCCGCCACCACGCCCCCGTCTCGCCGGGCTGCTTGTCCTCCGGCGTGCCGACCGGCGGCGGTGGCACCGGCAGGCGCCTCGGCCACCGGGCGCCCCCGCCGCGGGTCACGCGCTCAGGAGCTCAGGCGCCGCTCTCCCTGAGCATGTCCTCGCGCTCGACGATCTTCACGCGCTCGCGGCCCTGCGGCTCGCCCAGCGCCTTCTCCGCCGCGTCGAGGCGGTACCAGCCCTCCCAGGTGGTGAAGCGGATGTTCCGCTCGGCGAGGAAGGCGTCCACGGCCTCGGGGCCGGGGGAGGCGGGCGTGTGGAGCCGCCCGCCTGCGAAGTCGGCCAGCAGGTTGGCCACCGTCTCGTTGGCGTCGCCCTTGGTGTGGCCGATCAGACCCACCGGGCCGCGCCGGATCCAGCCGGTGACGTACGTGGACCGCAGGTGCTCGCCCGACTCCTGGATGACGCGCCCGCCCTCGTCCGGGACCGTGCCGGACTCCAGGTCCCACGGCAGCTTGGGCAGCTTGTCCGACAGGTATCCGACCGCGCGGTACACCGCGGTGACGTCCCAGTCCGTGAACTTCCCCGTGCCCTTGACGTTGCCGGTGCCGTCCAGGGCGGTCCGCTCGGTACGCAGGCCGACGACCTTGCCGTCCTCGCCGAGGATCTCCGTGGGCGACTCGAAGAAGTGCAGGAACAGCTTGTGCGGACGGTCGCCGACATCGCGGATGGCCCAGTTCTCCAGCGTCTTGGCGACCATGTCGGCCTGCTTGTTGCCGCGCCGGGTCGCGATCGAGCCGTCGTCGTAGTCGATGTCCTCGGGGTCGACGATGACCTCGATGTTCGGGGAGTGGTCCAGCTCCCTCAGCTCCATCGGGCTGAACTTCGCCTGCGCCGGGCCCCGGCGGCCGAAGACGTGGATCTCCTTGGCCCGGTTGGCCTTCAGACCGTCGTAGACGTTCGGCGGGATCTCCGTCGGCAGCAGCTCGTCCGCCGTCTTGGCCAGGACGCGGGCGACGTCCAGGGCGACGTTGCCGACGCCGAGCACGGCCACCTTCTCGGCCTCGAGCGGCCAGGTGCGCGGTACGTCCGGGTGGCCGTCGTACCAGGAGACGAAGTCGGCGGCGCCGTAGGAGCCGTCGAGGTCGATGCCGGGGATCGGCAGGGCGCGGTCGGCCATCGCGCCGGTGGCGAAGATCACCGCGTCGTAGAACGCGCGCAGGTCGTCCAGGCTGATGTCGCCGGGGTAGTCGACGTTGCCGAAGAGACGGATCTGCGGCTTGTCCAGGACCTGGTGGAGGGCGGTGATGATGCCCTTGATGCGGGGGTGGTCGGGGGCGACCCCGTAACGGATCAGACCGAACGGGGCCGGCATCCGCTCGAAGATGTCGATGGACACGCCGGGCTCGGCGGCCACCTCGGACTTGAGCAGTGCGTCGGCGGCGTAGATCCCGGCCGGGCCGGATCCGACGATGGCTACCCGCAGAGGGCGGGGCATGATCAGGTTCCCTTCGAGCGATGACAGGCGTCTCGTCGGGAAGCCTAAGTTAAGGCAACCCTAAGTCGGTACGCGGGTCCCGTCTATGAGCTCATAAGGCTGACTTATGGGATGCCTCAGGGAGGGTTTGAGGTGCCTGTGAGGGGAGACGCAGGCGTGGGGACGGTCCGACAGCGCGGAGGAGCCCGACGTGAGCGGGGAGACGAAGAGGGGCGGACCACGGGGCCGCGGCGACGGCGGCGAGCGGGCCGATGAGGGCGAGCGGCCGGATCCCAACCGGTGGCGGGCCCTGTGGGTCACGCTGGTCGCCGGATTCATGACCCTGCTCGACGTCACCATCGTCGCGGTCGCCCTGCCCTCCCTGCAACGGGACCTGCACGCCTCGGCGGCGTCCGTGCAGTGGGTGGTCTCGGGCTACACCCTGGCGTTCGCCCTGACGCTGGTGACGGCCGGGCGCCTCGGCGACGCGTTCGGCCGGCGCCGCCTCTTCCTCGCCGCGCTCGCGGCCTTCGTGCTGTGCAGCGCCGCGGCGGGCGCGGCACCCACCGTCACGCTGCTGATCGTGGCGCGGCTGGCCCAGGGGGTCGCCGCCGGCAGCCTCGCCCCGCAGAACTCGGCCCTGATCCAGCAGATGTTCCACGGCGCGGAACGGGCACGCGCCTTCGGCCTGTTCGGAGCCACCGTCGGTGTCTCCAGCGCCGTGGGCCCGGTCGCCGGGGGCCTGATCCTGGCGCTGGCCGACGGACCGCAGGGCTGGCGGTGGATCTTCTACGTCAACGTGCCGGTCGGGGCGCTCGCGCTGCTGCTCGGCACCCGCCTGCTGCCCCGCGCCGGCCCCCGCCGCAGGGGGCGGCTGGACCCCGGGGGAGTCGTCCTGCTGGGCGCCGGGATCCTCGCTCTGATGCTGCCGCTGGTGCTGGCCGAGGCCGGCGGCCTGGGCCGCCTGTGGTGGCTCTTCCCGGCCGGTGCCCTGATCCTCGCGGCGTTCGTGGGATGGGAGCGCCGGCTCGCCGCACGGGGCGGGGCCCCGCTGCTGGAACCGCGACTGCTCACCGCCACGCGCGGCTACGCCGCGGGAGCCGGCCTCGCCACCCTGTACTTCGTGGGCTTCAGCGGTGTGTGGCTGGTGTTCGCCCTGTTCTTCCAGAACGGGCTCGGCTACTCACCCCTGGAGTCCGGGCTGGCGGTGACGCCCTTCGCCGTCGGCTCCGCCATCGCGGCGGCCGCCGCGGGCCGGCTGGTCGGGCGGCTGGGACGGCTGCTGACCGTCTGGGGGCTCGTCGCCGCCATGGCGGGGCTGGGCGCGACGGCGCTGGCGCTGTGGCTCGCCCCCGCGGACCGGGCCGTGTGGATCACGGCGCCGCTGCTGTTCGCCGGTGGCCTGGGCAGCGGCTGCGTCATCTCCCCGAACATCACCATGACGCTGCGCAACGTCCCGGTGCGCATGGCGGGCGCCGCCGGAGGCGCCCTGCAGACCGGCCAGCGGCTGGGCGCCGCCGTCGGCACCGCCGCGCTGCCCGGCCTGTTCCATCTCGCCCTGCACACCACTCACGACGACTACCACCGAGCCGTGGCCGTCGCCGTCGGCTCCGGTGCCGCCGCCATGCTGTGCGCCCTGGCCGTCGCGGTCGCCGACCGGCGGCGGGACCGCGCCGGCGACGGCCCGGACCACCTGCCGCGACCGTCGCCGGGCCACGACCGCGCGAACCGCGCGCATCAGGGGGACGCGCCCGGCTGACACGGCCGGGGGCCGGCCGGGCGCCGGCGAGCGGGGCGCCGGCGCCCGGTGCCGCCCGCGTATGCCTCAGCGGCGCTTGCCGAACTTCCTCAGCATCTGCTGCGCCTGGGCGCGGCGACGCGGGTCCGCGGCGGCGCGGCGCAGCTGCTCGGTCGTCCGGCGCCCCTGCGGGCTGCGCGTGAACCGCTTGATCCGCTCCAGCACTCCGGCCATGACATACCTCCGCATCGACGACGGTACTCTCCTGCCCGTCGACTACCCGGCATCCGGGATCTCAGCCACCGTCCAAAGGACGTTTGCGCTCGTGGCGGCGGGCAACCCGGCCGTCCCTGGTACCGAGACGATCCGCTGAGGTGAGCAGCTGTGAGCGGCAACCAGAAGGCCAAGGCGAAGATGGAGCAGGCCCGGGGGAAGGCCAAGGAGGCGGCCGGCCGCGCGGTGGGCGACGAAAGGCTCACGGCGAAGGGCCGCACCGAGCAGTCGAAGGGCGACGCGCGCCAGGCGAAGGAGAAGGCGAAGGACACGTTCCGGCACTGAGGATCATGAGGGAACGGTGGCGGCCGACGACGCCGGCACCGCAGGGCCGCGGACCCGGGCACCCGCCCGGTTCCGCGGCCTTCGCCGTGCCCGGCGCCCCGAGCCGGGCGGACCGGGTGCTTCCAGCGGGGACCGGGCGGCCTCCGGCCGTCCGCGCCAGGGCCCACGGGACCCGCGCCCGTCACGGAATCGGCTGCTCCGCCCAGATGACCTTGCCCCCCGGTGTGTACCGGGTGCCCCAGCGCTCGGCGAGCTGGGCGACCAGGAACAGCCCGCGTCCGCCCTCGTCCGTCATGGCCGCGTACCGCAGGTGGGGCGAGGTGTTGCTGCCGTCGGCCACCTCGCAGATCAGCGCGCGGTCGCGCAGCACACGGACGCGGATGGGCTCCCCGCCGTACCGGATCGCGTTGGTGACCAGCTCGCTCAGCAGCAGTTCCGTCGTGAACGACAGCTCGTCCAGGCCCCACTGCGCGAGCCGCCGGGTGACCCGGGCGCGCACCTCGCCGACGGCCGCCGGATCCGCCGGCACGTCCCACTCGGCGACCCGGTCCGGGCCGAGGGCCCGGGTGCGGGCCACGAGCAGGGCGATGTCGTCGCCGCCACGGGCCGGGAGCCGGGCGTCCAGGACGGCCCGGCAGGTCTCCTCCGGCGTCGGGCCGGAGCTCGCCAGGGCGCCGCGCAGCCGCTCCAGCCCCTCGTCGATGTCGTGCTCCCGGTCCTCCACGAGACCATCGGTGTACAGGACCAGCCGGCTGCCCTCCGCCAGCTCCAGCCGGGCGGTCTCGAAGGGGAGGCCGCCGAGCCCGAGCGGGGGACCGGCGGGCACGTCCGGGAAGGTGACCGTGCCGTCGGGCCGGACCAGCACCGGCGGCGGATGACCGGCCCGGGCGGTCACACAGGTGCGGGAGACCGGATCGTAGACCGCGTACAGGCAGGTCGCGCCGGTGACCGGGGCGCTGTCGTCGTCCGCCGCCTCGTCCTGGTCGATACGGCCGACCAGTTCGTCCAGCAGGGTGAGCAGTTCGTCCGGCGGCAGGTCCAGCGCGGAGAAGTTGTGCACCGCCGTCCGCAGGCGCCCCATGGTGGCCGCGGCGTGCAGCCCGTGCCCGACGACGTCGCCGACCACCAGCGCCACCCGGGCCCCGGACAGCGGCAGGACGTCGAACCAGTCGCCGCCCACGCCCGCCTGCGCCGGCAGGTACCGGTAGGCGATGTCCAGCGCGTTCTGGTCGGGCAGGCTGCGCGGCAGCAGACTGCGCTGGAGGGTCACCGCCATGCTGTGCTCGCGGGTGTAGCGGCGCGCGTTGTCGATCGAGACGGCGGCCCGGGCGACGAGCTCCTCGGCGAGCGCCAGCTCGTCCGCGTCGAACGGCTCCTGCCGCTCGGTGCGCCAGAAGCTGACCACGCCGAGGACGAGGGTGCCCGCCCGCAGCGGCACGGTGATCAGCGAGTGGACGCCGTACCGCACCACCTGCGCGGTGTGCTCCAGGTCCTGGGCGTGCCAGCCGGACGCCCGGGCGAGGTCCGGTTCGAGCACCGGCCGGCCGGTGCGCAGGCTGTGGCCCTGCGGGGAGGACGCCACGAAGCGGATCTGCCGCCCCACCGGATAGAGCGGAACGTCCTCGCGCACGCCGCTGAGGGCGGTACGGCGCAGCGGGGTGACCTCCTCCGGGCGGCCCCCCGCGAGGACGGCGTCGAACAGGTCCACGGTGGCGAAGTCCGCGAACCTCGGGACGGCCAGTTCCGCCAGTTCCTCGGCGGTACGGGTGACGTCCAGGCTGGTGCCCACGCCCACACTGGCGTCATACAGCAGGTCCAGGCGTTCTCGGGCGGACTCCGCCCGGCCGGACAGGGCGCGCAGCTCCGTGGTGTCGCGCAGGGTGGCGACGGTGCCGGGCGGCCCGCCCGCGCTGTCCGTGGACCGCTGGCTGACCGCCAGCAGCCGGTCCCCGACCAGGTGCACCTCGTCCGTGGCGATCCGCCCGGAGGCCAGCAGGTCCGCCGTGTCGGACGGCAGCCCCAGGTCGCGCACGTGCCGCCCCTCCGCGTCGGCGGGCAGGGAGAGCAGGCGGTGCGCCTCGTCGTTGGCGAGCAGCAGCGTGCCCTGCCCGCCGACGATCAGCACGCCCTCGCGGACGGCGTGCAGGACGGCGTCGTGGTGCTCGTACATCCGGGTCATCTCGTGCGGGCCGAGGCCGTGCGTCTGCCGCAGCAGCCGCCCGCTGACCAGCGCCGTGCCGGCCGTCGCCAGGACCAGCGCCACGCCCGCGGCGGTCAGCAGCAGCGGCAGCTGCCGGTCGGCGGTACCGCCCACGTGGTCCTTGGTGATACCGGCCGCCACCAGAGCCTCGACCGTGCCGTCCGGCGCCTTGACGGGCACCACGGCCTGCACCAGCGGCCCGATGGTCCCCTCGATCTCCTCGGTCACGGTCCGCCCGGCCAGCGCGGGGGCGATCGTGCCGACGAACCGCCTGCCGATGCGGTCCGGTTCGGGATGCGTGTAGCGGATGCCGTCGGTGTCCATGACGGTGATGAAGTCGACCCCCGCCGCCCTGCGGGCCGCCTCCGCGCGCGGTTGCAGCACCGCCGTGGGGTCGGGGCCGCGCAGCGCCTCCCGGACGCCGGGTCCGTCGGCGAACGCCGCGGCCACCGCGACCGACCGGTTGCGGGCCTCCACCGCACTGTCGTTGCGGACCTGGAGCACCAGCGCGACCACGGCGGCCACCACCAGCAGCAGCACGATGACGACATGCAGCACGAACACCTGTCCGGCGACGGTGCGCCCGGCCAGTGCCGCTCGCACTCCCGCGCCCCGTCCCCGCCGCGACCGCTCGGCGTCCGCCTGCCGCCGGGCGAGCGGACCGCCGGGACGACGGGTCCGGGTTCCCGATCGACCCATCAGCCGGACCATGTGCCCATGTCTACACTGCCGGGCTCCGGGAGGCGAGAGACGTTCCCCCGGGCGCGGGGAGCCGCCCGCGCCGGCCGGTACGGCACGGGCGCGGCCGTGGCGGCGTGACTCCCGTGACGGGCCCCCGCCCGGACGGCGCCGCGGGCCGGGGGACGACGGGTCCGTACGGGCGCCCGCGTGCCGGCGCGGCGGCCCCGCGCCGGGCAGGCCACGGCCGTCCGCCGCCCCGGGCCCCCGGGGCGGCGGACGGCGAGCAGCAGGGCGATGTCGTGGGGACGGTCCGCGGCGTGCCGGGCCCGCGCGGTGAGCCGGCCGGCCACGGCCGCCAGGGAGTGGTCCGGCGCGGGCGAGGCGGGATCGCCGTACCGTGCCAAGGCGGCCCGCGGGGCGCCGATGCCGGTGCCGGGCCGCTCCACGAGCCCGTCCGTGTACAGCGCCAGGAGGGCGCCGGGCTCCGTCTCCAGGCCGGTCACCGGATAGCCGGCCTGCGGGCCGGCCCCGAGGAGGGTCCCGCCGGGAGTGTCCAGGACCCGGGTGCGCCCCGCGCGCGGCGCACGCCAGGCCATCCCGCCCGCGAGGCCGCCGGCCGCGCCGATCGCCTCCGTGGAGGTGTCGATCAGCGGTGCCACCGGCCGCCCGGGCTCGTGGTGTGCGTCCTCGGTGCCTGGCGTCATCGGCCCACCTCGTCCGTGCCCCGTCACGCGGCGACACAGCAAGGATGCGCCACGCCATCCGGGGACGCACCCGGACACCGGGGGCGACCCGGTCCGGCCCCGGTCCTTCACCGGGCGGCCGGGAGGCGGGGTCACGCCGGGGCCGGGCTTCCGGGGCGGGTGCCCGGAAACCACCGGCCGGGGCATGTGGAGGTCAGATGCCGGGGACCGCGGGCCGGGGCGCCCCGGGCGCGAGGGCGGGGGCGTCGGTGTCGAGGTCACGGTGGCAGCCGCGCAGCTCGTAGCGTGCGCGGAGCACGGCGGCGGCCTCCTCGCGGGGAATCGAGGTCAGGCCGAAGTGCTGGTGGGCGCGGGCCAGTACGTCGTCCACGGTGACCCGGCCGCGCGGCGGCCGCTGATCCGCGCTCTCCGCGTGGGTGTCCCGGCGCGCCGCGAGAGCACGGCGCCGCGCCTGGATCGCGATGTCGGCCGCCACTCCCAGCTGCGCCCGGACGTGAAGCGCGCGGCGCGCGGCGGACTCCCGTGCGGCACGGCCCCTGCGTCGAACCAGGCGTTTCATCACGCCCCCCTTTTTTTCTCCGGCCGCCGACCCGGGCGGCCCACCTCGATGAGTGAAGTCGTGTCAGTTGCGCTTACCCGTCGAAACGATGTCCAGGCATCGGACGCCGCGATCCGGACACCCGGGAGCCGGCCCGGCGCCGACGCCCGGTCCATCATGTCCGAAACGCTGCGGGACCAGCGGAACTTCGCGCAAAACAAGGGGGAGTACGGGTTCGATGCGTATCGTGAGGGACCAGGGTCCTTGCTTCCCAGAAGGGGCCCAGGACCGGACGGTGAGGCTCCACATGACTCCGGCGCACAGGTCTGACGCCGTTGACCGCTCCGCGCTGTCCACAGTCGTGGACTTCGACGGCGGGACGGAGGCGATTCCCGCCGCCCGGGACGTCGTCCAGGACTTCGTCACCCGGCTCGGCGAGGCGGGGGTGCGGACGGGCGACACCCTCCTGGACGCGGCGCGGCTGGTGGCCAGCGAACTGGTGACGAACGCCCTGCGGCACGCGCCCGGCCCGTGCCGGCTGCGGATGACCGTGGTGGACGGCAGCGTCGAGATCGCGGTGTCGGACACCGGCGACGGGTTCCCGACGTTTCTGCCGCGCGACCCCCAACGGGTCGGCCGGCACGGCCTGGAGATCGTGACACGGCTGTGCGACCAGGTCATCACCAAGCCCGACGCCACGGGCAAGACCGTGTACGCGCGTCTGCCTCTGACCTGAGCCGCCGCCCCGCGAGCGGGACAGGGCGGCGGCTGACGGCGGGTCAGGCGGCCAGCGCCGCCTCCACCGACGGGTAGCTGGGGATGAGGGAGTCCACCCCGACGAGCTCCAGGACGCGTCGCACGGCCTGCTGCGGCGCGGCCAGACGGAGCCAGACGCCACCGGCCTCGGCGGCCTGGTGCGCGGTGATCAGCGCGTTGATGCCGCTGGAGTCCATGAACCCGACCCGCGCCAGGTCGACGACCGCGCCCCGCCCCGTCCGCAGACACGACAGCAGTACCTCGCGGAACCGGACGCTGCCGTCGAGATCGACTTCTCCCGCGACGGTCACGAGACAGACGCCGTCGTCCGTGGTGGTACGGGTGATCAGCAGCCGATCGGGCATCGCCGTTCCCTCGGTGTCCGCCACACTTCCTCACTTCCGAGTCCGTCTTCGACCGTGGTCGGTGACCATGATGGCAGGGCGCCGCGGTGGTGCGGAGGGGCGATCAAGACTTCGGTCTCGGGGCAGACGGCGGGAGTGATCTTCCAGCGACCCGAGGAGGCACCGTCACCGTGGCCGTCCCTGCCCGCCGTATACGATCCGGCCGACGCCGGCAGCCGTTCGACCTGCGCAGGACGGCCGTGTTCTTCGGTCTCCTCGCCATCCTCCTGATCATCGTGGGGTTCGCCGTCCGCACGGCGGCCGACCTCGTCGACCGGCGTCCCGCCTGGGCGCTGGTCCTGGGCCTGGCCGGCGGCGCCGGTGCGCTGTTCCTGTGGCACCGCCGCCACCGCCTCTCCGTCGCCCGCGCCGCGCGCCGGGCCGGAGCCGCGCTGGACGAGGCCGCGCGCACGGCGGTCGACGCCTGGGAGGGCCCCGCCCGCCCCGGGCCGCCGGGGGCGGAACAGGTCGTGGGTGAGACCGGGGGCGGGCGGCCCGTGGCCGCGGCGCCCGCCGGCCGGCCCGGTGCCGTCGAGTACACCGCGGCCGCCGGGCCCACGGCCGCCGTCGACGGGGGCGCCGCCGTGACCGGGCCGGCCTCGGACGCCGACTACGCCGCCCTCGATCCGGACGAGTTCGAGCACGCGGTGGCCGCGCTGTGCGTGCGCGACGGGTGCCGCGAGGCCGAGGTGGTCGGCGGAGCCGGTGACCTCGGCGCCGACGTCCTGGCCGTGGCCCCGGACGGACGGCGCGTCGTGATCCAGTGCAAGCGCTACGGGGACGGCACCACCGTCGGCTCCCAGGACCTCCAGCGTTTCGGCGGCACCTGCTTCGCCGTGCACGGGGCGGATGTCGCGGTCGTCGTCACCACCAGTGCCTTCACCGCGCCCGCGATCGACTACGCGCGGCAGTGCGGCATCGTGTGCGTGGACGGGGAGGCCCTGCGGGCCTGGCGCGCGGGCGCGGGGCCCCGGCCGTGGGAGGCGCCCGGCGCCGAAGGCCGCCCCCGCTGACCGCCGTGGCCGGCGCAGAGGCTCTCGGCGCGCGGAATCACGCTCCCCTGACTAGGGTCTTCTCGTGTGGCTAGCACATTCGAGGAGCTCGTGGCGAAGAGGCGCGCGGCCGACCAGGCACACCAGCGGGTCGAGGAACTGCGCCACTCCTACGGGCCGCCCACGCAGAACCTGTGGACCCGGCGGCAGTCCCACACCTACGAGACCGCCGTACGGGCCTGGCGCGACCTGGACCGTGACGCACAGGCCGCGGTGACCGGTTACGCCAAGGAGCGCGGCCAGGCGCGGGACACGGTGGAGGGACAGGTCCGGGAGGCCGCCCAGGGCGCGGAACCGGGCCAATAGCCGGGACTGGCCGGACACGGCCCGCGCCGGGCCTCGCCCGGTCGGCGCGTCCTGGTGCCACGACGCGCCTCGCGACGACGTCCGCGCCTTCACATCACGCGGACCCGGCACGAGGCACCCCGGCGGCGGAGGGGGGAACCGGCCGGTCTCGCGGCGCCCTGCCGGGCTCGCCCGCCGGTCGCGGGCGCGCGGGCCCGCTCCGGTGTCCGTTGCCGGCCCGTCCGGATCCCCGGGCCGCCACCCGGCCCCGCGTCCCCCGCTCTCCGCGTCCGCCGGGCCCGGCTGCCCTGCCCGCGCCCGCCCCGCCACGGTCCGTGGCCCGCCCCGGTGTCCGCGTCAGCCCCGCTGCCAGGCCGGTGGCTCGCCCAGCAGCGTGCGGACGGCGGCCAGGACGGCGTCCCGGTCGGCGGGGACCAGTCCGACACGGGTGCGCCGGTCCAGCAGGTCGGACTCGTCGAGGGCCCCTTCGTGACGGACCGCCCACAGCAGCTCGGCACCGGTGACGGGGTGGCCCGGCAGGAGCGGCTCGCCGAGCCTCGGGTCCCGCGCGGCGAGCGCGTGGACCTCCGGCGCCTCGGTGCCGTAGCGCCGGATCAGGCGGCGCGGCGCCCGCAGCCCGCCGAGGACGCCCGGCGGCGCGGCGCCGACGAGCGGGAGCCGCGCGGTGGGGGAGGGGCCCGCGCCGAGGCGGCGGGCCGTGACGGCGGCGTCCACGGCGTCCTCGGCCATGCGGCGGTACGTGGTGAGCTTGCCGCCGACCACGGTGATCACACCGTCCGGCGAGGTGAGGACGGCGTGCCGGCGGGAGATGTCCGCGGTGCGGGGCCCGCCGCCGGCCCGCCGCGCGGACGAGGTGTCCAGCAGGGGCCGCAGCCCCGCGAACGCCCCCACGACGTCCTCCCGGCGGACGGGGACGTCCAGCACGGAGTCCAGGACGTCCAGCAGGAAGCCGATGTCCGTCTCGGGCGCCTCGGGGACGTCCGGGACGTCCCCCTCCACGGGTTCGTCGGTGAGCCCCACGTAGACCCGTCCGTCGCCCTGGGGCAGGACGAGGACGAAGCGGCTGGTCTCCCCGGGGACCGGGATGTGCAGGCCCGCGGGCAGCGGGCCCAGACGGTCCGAGCGCAGGACGAGGTGGGTGCCGCGGGAGGGGCGGATCCGGATGCCGTCCACGAGCTCGCCGGCCCACACACCGGAGGCGTTGATCACCGCGCGGGCGCGGATCTCGCCCTCCTCCCCGGTGAGTTCGTCGCGGATACGGGCGCCGGATCCGGTCAGTTCCAGCGCCCGGACCCGGGTCAGGACCCGGGCGCCGTGCGCGGCGGCGGTCCGGGCGAGCGCGGTCACCAGACGGGCGTCGTCGGTGAGCCGGCCGTCCCACGACAGCAGGCCGCCGCGCGTCCCGGCGGGCCGCAGCGCCGGGGCCAGACAGCGGGTCTCCACGGCGGACAGCCGGCGGGGCGCGGGCAGGGTGGCGCGGGCCGTGCGGGCGGCCAGGCGCAGGGCGTCCCCGGCCCGGAACCCGGCCCAGGCCAGCGCTGCCCGGCCCCGGGAGACCAAGGGGGTGAGGGGCAGGACGAAGGGCTGGGCGCGCACCAGGTGCGGCGCGGTGCGTTCCATCAGCACGCCGCGTTCCACCGCGCTCTCGTGGGCGACGCCGAGCTGGGCGGAGGCGAGGTAGCGCAGCCCGCCGTGGACCAGCTTGGAGCTCCAGCGGGAAGTGCCGAAGGCCAGGTCGTGCGCGTCGACGGCGACGACGTCCAGGCCCCGGGCCGCGGCGTCCAGGGCGGCCCCGGCCCCCGTCGCGCCGAGGCCGACGACCAGGACGTCCACGACGGGGCCGCCGACGGCGGCGGCCAGTTCCCGCGCGCGCCGCGCGGCGGACAGGGAGGCCCGGGAGGAGCGGGGGGCCGGGGGAGCGGCGGGGCTCATGGCGTGAGGGTCCTTTCCAGGATGGTCCGCAGCTCCGCGAGGAAGGCCGCCCCGCTCAGCCCGGGGTCGTCCGCGTCGGTCATGGTCCGCAGGGACAGGGCGAAGGACTGCACGACCAGCAGCACGGACCGGGCCTGCCGCTCGGGGTGGCTCTCGCGCACCGAGCCGTCGGCGTGGCCCTCCCGCAGCGCGTCGGCCAGCAGCCCCAGCAGGGCCTCCTGGCTCGCCCCGCGCCGGTCCAGCACGTAGGGCAGCAGCAGTTCCGGGTCGACGTCGACGATCTTGTGGAAGAGCGGGTGGGCGCGGAAGGCCCCGACCCCGGCCACGAGGCCCTCTACGAGACGGGTCCGTGTGTCCGTGCCCGGGCGCGGCCGGGGCATCGCCCCGGTGGCCACGGCGATCCACTCCCGCGTCATCAGGTCGCCGACCAGGGACCGCACATCGGGCCAGCGCCGGTAGAGCGTCATCCGGGAGACCCCCGCGCGGCGGGCCACGTCGGTCATGGTCGTCCGGCGGACCCCGACGGCCAGGACGCAGTCGCGCACCGCGTCGAGCACCGCGTCGCCGTCCGAGGGGGCGGACCGCCCCGGCGGACCGGGACGCTCCGGCCGGCCGGGACCCTCCGAACCATTGTGACGAATAGGCGTCATGTGTCACAGTGTAACGCCCGTGGGGCCGCGCGGACGGCATCTCCCGATCACGACCGGTGAGGACGACAGGCATGGCAGGCACGACGGACAGGACGGGCACGGACATGCGGTGGGACGGCTGGGGCGACCCGGCCGGGGCGGCACCGCTGCCCGGCGTTGTGACCGGGCTGCTGCGCGACTGGCTCGGCGTCGAGCCGCGTGACACGCGGACCGCCCGCCTGGAGGAGATCGCGGTTTCCGGACCGGCTCTCGGCGAGGACGCCCGCCGGGCCCTGCTGTCCGCCGTCGGCGGCCGTGCCGAGTGGCTGCGGACGGACGCGGAGACCCGGATCCGGCACACCCGCGGCAAGTCCACGCCCGATCTGCTGCGGATGCGCTCCGGCGACGTCACCGACACCCCGGCGGCCGTGGTCCTGCCCGGCCGGCACGACGAGGTCCTCGCCGTGCTGCGGGCCTGCGCCGCGCACCGGGTGCCGGTCGTGCCGTTCGGCGGCGGCACCTCCGTCGTCGGCGGGCTCGCCCCCGCACGGCGCGGCCCCTTCGTCGCCCTGGACCTGCGCCGTATGACCGCCCTGCTCGCCCTCGACCCGGTCTCCCGCACGGCCACCTTCCAGCCCGGCCTGCGCGCTTCCGAGGCGGAGCGGCTCCTGGCCGGGCACGGCTTCACCCTCGGCCACTTCCCGCAGTCGTACGAGTGGGCCACCCTCGGCGGCTTCGCCGCCACCCGCTCCAGCGGCCAGGCGTCCGCGGGCTACGGCCGCTTCGACGACATGGTGCTGGGCCTCACCCTCGCCACCCCCGAAGGCACCCTCGACACCGGCCGCGCCCCGCGCTCGGCGGCCGGCCCCGACCTGCGCCAGCTCGTCCTCGGTTCGGAGGGCGCCTTCGGCGTCATCACGTCCGTGACGGTCCGCGTGCGCCCGGTGCCGCGCGTCCGCCGGTACGAGGGCTGGCGCTTCGCCTCCTTCGAGGAGGGAGCCGCCGCGCTGCGCCGGCTGGCCCAGGACGGGCCGCGTCCGACGGTCCTCAGACTGTCGGACGAGACCGAGACGCTGATCGGCCTCGCCGACCCCGCCGCCCTCGGCCCCGAGGGTGCCGGGCGGCCCGCCGGATGCCTGGCGATCGCCGGCTTCGAGGGCACCGAGGAGGACACCGCCGCGCGCCGGGAGGGCGCCGCCGCCGTCCTGCGCGAGAGCGGCGGGACCTACGCGGGCCAGGAGCCGGGGCGGCGCTGGGCCGACGGCCGCTACCGTGCCCCGTACCTGCGCGACTCCCTGCTCGACGCCGGGGCGTTCGCCGAGACCCTGGAGACGGCGGTGTACTGGTCCGGCGTCCCCCGGCTGTACGCCGCCGTCCGCGAGGCGCTCACCGCCGAGCTGACCGCCGCCGGCACCCCGCCGCTGGTCCTGTGCCACATCTCCCACGTCTACGAGAACGGCGCCTCGCTGTACTTCACCGTCGTCTCGGCCCAGGGCGGGGACCCCGTGGCGCACTGGTCGCGGGCCAAGCGGGCCGCGAGCGAGGCGATCCTCGCCGCGGGCGGCACCATCAGCCACCACCACGGCGTCGGCACCGACCACCGGGACTGGTACGTCCAGGAGGCCGGCTCCCTCGGCGTGGCGGCCCTGCGCGCCGTCAAACGGCGCCTGGACCCGGCCGGAGTCCTCAGCCCGGGCGTCCTGCTCCCCGCGGAGTGACCCGCCCCCGGCCCGTCCCCGGCCCGCTCCCGCCCTGCCCGCCCGTCGGACCCCCGCCGGTACCTTCCCGTCAGCCCGGAGGCACACCGATGCGACAGTTCACCGCCGTCGTCAATCCCACCGCCGGCGGCTCCGCCGGCGCCGCGGCACTGCTGAGGGTGGCGCGGCTGCTGCGGGAGGCGGGAGCGGGACTGGAGACCGAGTACAGCCGCAGCCTGGCCCACGCCGGTGAACTCGCCCGACGGGCCGGGGAGCGGGGGCGCGTGGTGCTCGCCGTCGGCGGCGACGGCATCGCCGGCCGGATCGGCGGCGCCCTCAGCGGAACCGGCACCCCGCTCGGCCTCGTCCCGGCCGGCCGCGGCAACGACTTCGCCCGCGCCCTCGGGCTGCCCGCCGACCCCGCCGCCCTCGCCGGGGTGCTCCTCGGCCACGAGCCGCGCCCCGTCGACACCATCGAGGTCGAGTCGGCCGTGCACGACCGCACCGTCGTGCTGGGCAGCGTGTACGCGGGCGTCGACGCGCTCGCCAACCGCCACGCCAACGGCGCGCGACTGCTGCGCGGCACCGCCTCCTACTACGCGGGCGCGTTGCGCGCGGTCACCACCTGGCGGGCGGCGCGCTACCGCGTCACCGTCGACGGCCGCGTCCACGAGCACCGCGGGTACACGGTGGTGGCCGCCAACTCCGGTTACTACGGGTCGGGCCGTCTCATCGCCCCGGACGCCCGCGTGGACGACGGCCTGCTGGAGGTCGTGATGATCACACAGGCGCCACGCCTGCTGTTCTTCGCCCTGATGAACGAACTGAGGTCCGGCAGCCACGTCCGGCGGCCCCAGGTCCGGGTGGTCCGGGGCAGCGAGGTCCGGGTGGAGGCCGACCGGGACGTCCCCTACGGTGCCGACGGCGAGGTCGAGGCCGTCCTGCCGGTCACCGCGCGGGTCCTGCCGGGAGCTCTGCGCGTCCTGTACTGAACGCCGGGGCCCCGCCCCGGCGAGGCAGGGCCCGGGCGTCCGCCTCCCGCCGCCTCATTCGCCGCCGCCCAGGCCGGGGCCGCCGTGCCTGCGGCCCGGACGGTTCGCCACGCTCACCAGTTCGCAGACCCACAAGGTCGCGGCGGCCACCGCCCGCACCCAGCGCGGGCCGCCCCGCGCCGCCCACACGACGCAGCCGCACGCGGCGACGACGAGTACGAGGACGCCGGACAGTACGAGAACGGCCATGGTGAGAATCCCCCCTGCGTGACGACGGTCCCCGCCATGCTCTCAGCCACGGAGCCCGGCCGTCCCCTCCGGGGCGCGCGGACAGCGGGCCCCCACGGCCGTGACGTTCGGGCGCCGCGAAGGCGGCTTCCCCGGCTGTGCACGCCGGTCACCGCTCACCGGCCTTCCCCGCCACCGGACCGGCCCGACGAGGACGCGGGTGCGCGCCCGGCCGCCCCGGGCCTCCTCTACGCTCCCTCCGCGTCCCTGCCGTGCGTCACCCGCACCGGGTCGAAGCGGATCCGGGTGCGCGCCCCGCCGTCCGCCCAGACGACCAGCACCTGCGTGCCGTCGGCCGCGACCTCGGTGACCGCGTCCGCCAGCGGCCCGGGGCCCGGCTCGGCGGCGAGGGCGGCCAGGCAGACGTGCACGGAGGTGCCGCCCGCCTCGCCGCACAGGCGCGGCACCTCGGCCCAGCGGGTGCGGGCGGTGCCCTGCGGCGCGCGGAGCGTCCCGGCCCCGGGATCCCAGCCGTGCAGGCCGTGCAGCGCCGAGACCAGCGGCTCGTCCGGGCCGGTCGCCCAGCCGGTGTGCGTCACACGGGACCCGGCGGGCGCCCCGCTCACCCGGTGCACCCGCAGCTCGTGGGGCCCGTACGCCACCGTCACGCTCTCCACCCGCAGCCCCGGCACCATCGGGGGACCGGCCGTGAAGACGGGCCGGTGCCAGGACGCCGCCCAGCCCCAGCCGTCGCCGTGCCCCGCCCCGAGGGGATGGATACGGCGCCGCACGCTCGAGCGCCCCCGCACCTCTACCGAGAGGTGGTTGTCCGCGACGTTGCCGGGCGCGGTCGGGCCGGTCCGCGTCGAGTACGCCTGGCGGCCGTAGTGCGGGTCGTCCCCGGCGGCCGACTCGCCCTCGTGCGGCCGGACGTGGTCGCTGCCGTGGTTGTGCAGCCGGACGATGCCGTCGCCGCGCGTCGCCTGCACCAGCAGCCCGGCCGCCGGCAGGGCCAACACCCGGTCGGCCTCCTCCACCGGCGCCGGCTCCTCGGTGGCCGTCCACAGCGGATGGTCACCGGGAGCCAGCAGCGCCACGAACGCCTTCGACGCCCAGTACGGCGACGCCGGACCGGAGTACGGCTGCGCGGTGGCCTCGTGCGGTCCGTGCCAGCCCAGGCTCAGCAGTCCGTCGGCGGTCAGCGCCCCGCGGTCCAGGAAGTGGCGCAGACTGCCGCTCGCCAGACGGCGCGAGACACCCGGCGTCAGCGGCGTGTGCCCGGTCAGCGCGCCGAGGCTCACGGCCGCCGAGGCGGCGAACCGGTACGTCAGCGACCGGCCGAAGTGCAGCGGCGCCCCGTCCGCGCCGAACATCAGCGCGTAACCCTCCAGGTGGGCGCGGAGCCGGGGCCCGTAGCGGGCGGCCCCCCCGGCGTCACCGGACAGGTGGGCGTCGAGCACCGGATACAGGTGCAGGGCCCAGCCGTTGTAGTGGTCGAAGGCGCGCCCGTCCCCGTCGGCGTACCAGCCCCCGCCCCGGTACCAGCCCTCCAGCAGCTCCCGCGCCCGCTCCCGGGCCGCCGCCGTCTCCGTGTCCCCGCGGCCCACCGACTCCAGGAACCCCGCGACCGTGTAGGGGAACAGGTACCAGTTGTTCGGGGCGGGCGTGTGCCGCAGCGCGCCCCGCAGCCACTCCTCCGCCCGGTCCCGCACCCCCTCGTCCAGGTGCTGCCACAGCCAGGGGGCGGTCAGCCGCAGCCCCAGCGCGACCGACGCCGACTCGACCATGGGCTGGCCCTGCACGTCATGGTCGAGGATCAGCGGCCAGGACTCGGTGTCCTCCCGCCCGGGGGAGCGCGTACCGGCGGCGAGGCCGCGCGCGTACCTCTCCAGCCAGCCGTGCGGATCGGCGCCGTCCGCGCCCGCCACCCGGAAGGCGGCGGCCAGGAAGGTCCGCGCGAAGCCCTCCAGCCCGTCGGAGCGCACCCCCGAGCGGGAGGGACGTCCGGGCAGGTCGAGCAGGGCGCCGCCGGGCGTGCTCCAGCGCCACGCCGCCGCCAGCAGCCCGTCGGCCACGGCCTCCCAGTGAGCCCGGGTGTAGCCGGTGTACGGGCTGGACGCCCGGTCCGCGGCGGGCAGGTCGAAGGAGATGCTCATGCCAGGAAGGCCAGCCTTTCGCGTCGTACGGGATGGAGGAAACCGGCGCCGGAGGCCCAGCGGGCGGTCTCGGCGAGCGCGTGGTCGGCCAGGCGGCGCCACTCGTTGCCCTCGGAGCCGGCGAGATGGGGGGTGATCAGCGCGTTCTCGCACTCCCACAAGGGGTGGTCCGCGGGCAGCACTTCGGGGTCGGTGACGTCGAGGACCGCCCGGATCCGGCCCGCCAGCAGGGCGTCGGTGAGCGCGTCCTGGTCGACGACCGCGCCGCGCGAGGTGTTGATGAGCACCGCGTCGGACGGCATCGAGTCGATCAGGGCGCGGCTGACCAGGCCGCGGGTGGCGGGCAGCAGCGGGGTGTGCACGCTGACGGTGTCGCAGCGGGCGAACAGCTCGTCGAGCCCCACCCGCCGGACGCCGAGTGCGGCCGTGTCCGCGTCGGTGAGGTACGGATCGTGCAGGAGGACCTCGACGTCGTGCGGGCGCAGCAGTTCCACGACCCGGCGGCCGATGAGGGACGCCGACAGGATGCCGACCGTGCGGCGGTGGTTGCCGACGGTGCGCGGAGTGCGCAGCCAGTTCCCGCGCCGGCGGGCCGCCCGGTAGTCGCGGGCCCGCTCCAGCACCCGCTTGCCGGTGAGCAGGATCATGCCGAGGGTGTACTCCGCCACCGGCACGGCGTTGGCCGCGGCGGCGGAGGACACCTCGATGCCGCGCTCCCAGCAGGCGTCGGTGACATGCCCGCGGACGCTGCCCGCGGTGTGCACGACGGCCCGCAGCCGCGGCGCCGCCCGCAGTACCCCGGCGTCCAGGGGCGGACAGCCCCAGCCGGTGATCAGCAGGTCGGCGTCGGCCAGCAGCGACCGGGCCCGCGGCGTGGTGAGGTCGTCCAGTGCGGGGAGCGGGGCCAGGTCGCACAGGGCGCGGAACGCGTCGAGCGTCTCGGGGTCGAGGACGGCCTCGGCGGCGTCCCGCGCCATCGCCACGGCGGCGCGGGGGCGGAAGCCGGGGCCCGGCGTGGACACGGTCATGTGGGGGATCGGACTCCTCGTTCGGTGGGGCGGGTGCGGCGCCGCCCGCCGGGGCGCCCGGCCGGCGCGGTCACTTGACGGCTCCGGCGGTCAGCCCGCTGCGCCAGAAGCGCTGGAGCAGGACGAAGGCGACGATGAGCGGCAGCACGGCGAGCAGCGAACCCATGATCACCACGGGGTAGTACTCCGGTGACACGGACGCGGCGCTGTTCCACGCGTACAGTCCGAGGCTGACCGGGTACAGGTCCTGGTCGGACAGCATCACCATGGGCAGGAAGAAGTTGTTCCAGATGGCGGTGAGCTGGAACAGGAAGACGGTCACCAGCCCGGGTCCCAGCATCCGCAGCGCCACCCGGGCGTACGCGGTCAGCTCGCCCGCGCCGTCCATCCGCGCCGCCTCCAGCACCTCGTCGGGGACGTAGCCCCGGCTGAAGATCCGGCCGAGATAGACGCCGAACGGGTTGAACAGGACCGGGACGAACACCGCCCAGAAGGTGTTCACCAGGCCGGCCTCGGAGGCCATCAGGTACAGCGGCAGCGCCAGCACCGTCTGCGGGACCATGACGGCGGCCAGCACCAGCCCGAACAGCTTCTCCTTGTGCCGGAAGCGGTACTTGTCGAAGGCGTAGCCGCAGGCCACGCTCACCAGGGCGCCGACGGCCGCGCCGAGCACCGCGTACAGCAGGCTGTTGACGTACCAGCGCCCGTACAGGCCGCCGTCCATGGCGAACAGGTCGCGCAGGTTCCGCGCGAAGGAGAAGCCGCCCGGGGAGAGCAGATCGCTGCTGAACAGCGCGTCGCGGTCCTTGGCGGCGGCGAGCACCAGCCACAGCACGGGCAGCAGCGTGTACGCGACGAAGACGGCGACGACGGCGTTGACCGTGGCACGGCCCAGCAGCCTCGGGCGCGGCCGGGCGCCGGTGCCGGTGGCGCTCATCGGGCCTCCTCGGTGGTGCCGGCGCGGCTGGTGAAGCGGGTGACGCCGTAGGACAGGGCGATGGTGCACACCAGCAGGACCACCGAAGAGGCCGCCGCCAGGCTGTAGTTGTTGCGGTTGAACGCCGCGTCGTAGATGTACATGCTCGGCGAGAACCGCGAGTTGATCACGGGGGAGGACTGGCTGAGCAGCATCGGCTCGGTGAATAGCTGCAACGCCCAGATCAGGGTGAACAGGGCGACCATGACGATCGAGGCCCGCACCATCGGCGTCTTGACCCGCAACGCGGTGCGCACCGGCCCGGCGCCGTCGACGACGGACGCCTCGATCACCTCGCGGGGCACGGCCCGGAGCGCGGCGTAGAAGACCACCATGTTGTAGCCGAGGTTGCTCCACAGGGCGATGTTCACGATGGACGGGATCACCGTGCGCACGCCGAGAAAGTCGATCGTGATGTCGGCCCGGGCGAACAGGTCGATGACCGGGCTGATCCCCGGTGTGTACAGGTACAGCCAGATCAGCGCGGCGATGATGCCGGGCACGGCGTGCGGCAGGAACAGCCCGAGCTGCGCGAAGGCCCGCAACCGCACCACGCCCGAGTCCAGCAGCAGGGCGAGGGCGAGCGCGCCGGCGACCATGAGCGGAAGGTAGATCAGGCAGTACAGGGCGACGGTGCCGAGCCCGCCGAGGAACGTCGGGTCGGTCAGGACGGCCGCGTAGCCGCGCAGTCCGACGAAGACGGTCCGCTCGGGCCCGAAACCGAGACCCGGCTGGTCGTCGCTGTAGAAGCTGAGGTAGACGGCCGTGCCGACGGGGATCAGGAAGACGGTCACGAGCAGGGCGAAGAACGGCGCCATCAGTACGCCGCACGCGGTCAGCCGGCGGAGTCCGGCCCTTTGGCGGGCGCGCGGCGCGGAGGCGGCCGGGGCGCCGGCGCCCGGTGCGGGGACCCGCACCGGCCGTGGTTGCGGGGTGGTCGCGGTCATCGGGGTGTCACCTGCCTTTCGACGGCTCAGGTGCCGCGCTGGGTGGTGGACAGGCCGAGGGCCCGCAGGTCGGGCATGGTGCCCTCCTGGGCCGTGCGCAGGGAGTCGGTGAGACTGCCCTGACCGGCGCCGACGCGGGCGAAGGAGTCCTGCATCACCTTCTGGGTCGCGGTCATCCGCGGTCCCCACAGCCAGCCCTCGCGGATCTTGGCGGCCTCCTGTTCGAACAGGCGGTAGATGTCCTGCCCGCCGTAGTACGACCGGTCGAACGCCTCGCGGCCCACGGCCACCAGGCCGGGAGCGGCCGGGTACTGGCTGCTGGTGCCGCTGGACAGCCGGGCGCGCAGCGCGTCGGGGTGGGAGACCTGCCACGCGATGAACTCCATCGCGGCCTCCGGGTGGCGGCTGTCCCTGGTGACCGCGAACGTGGACCCGCCGTGCGTGCCGACGGCCGGACGGCCGGTGTCCCACTGCGGCAGCGGCGCGATCCGCCACCGGCCCTTCTGCCCGGGCCGCGCGTTCATCTGCGCACCGGCGTCCCAGGCGCCGGACAGCCGGGTCACCACCAGCCCGTTGCCGATCTGCGCGTCGGACTGCCGGCTGTCGACGGCGTTCACGAAGACCACGTCGTCGTCGATGAGCCGCTGCCAGTACGCCGCCACGCGCCGGCTCGGCGCGTCGGCGAGGGAGACGTTCCACGCGCCCCGGGAGATGTCGAACCACTGGGCTCCCGCCTGCCAGGCGTACGCGGCGAACTGGGTCATGCCGTCGGTGGGGAAGAGCACCAGCCGCCGGCCGCGCGCCCTGCGGCGCACGGCGTACGCCAGCTCCGCGAACTCCTCCCACGTACGGGGAACGCTCAGGCCGTGGCGGTCGAACAGATCGGCGCGGTAGTGCAGCACCATCGGTTCGACGTCCAGCGGCACGCTGAACACCCGGCCCTCGAAGGTGGTCAGCCCCAGCGCCTGCGGCAGCAGCTTGCGGCGCAGGGAGTCATCGACGAGGCCGGTGATGTCGCGGGCGACACCGTCGATGGCGAACCCCGGCACCTGCGGATACTCGATCGTGGCGACGTCGGGGGCGTTGCCGGCCCGGGCCGCGTTGCTCAGCTTGGCGTAGCCGCCCTGCCCGCCGGAGGGGATCTGCTGGAAGTCGACCTGGATGCGGTCGTGCGTGCGATTGAAGGCGTCCACCACCTCCTGGCTGCCGCGCAGCGCGGACCAGAAGGTGATGCGGGTCTTTCTCCTGCCGCCGCGCGGCCGGTCGTCGTCCGCCCCGCTGCAGGCGCCCACGGCTCCTGTCAGCGGTACGGCGGCCATCGCGGCGAGCACGGACCGACGACTGCGTCGACCGGGCATGGCGCCTCCCGCGGCTCCTCGCGTGTCGGTGACACGGCTGTTTCGGGGACAGGGGAATACTCGATGCCGTGACGGAAACGGTCAATAGATCGATCAGAAGAAAATAAAACGCTCAAACGCTCACTCGTGGTCGCTGTCCACCGCCTTGTCTTCCGCGCCCCCGGCCCGTCCGGCCGGGGCCGCGCCGGCGGGCCGGGTGGAGCCGCGCACCGTCAGCCGCGGCAGCAACTCGACGCGGCGCACGGACCATCCGGCACCGGGCGCCTGTGCCAGACGCCGGAGGAGCACCCGGGCGGCGACCCTTCCGACCTCCGTCTTCGGCGGGGACACGGCCGTCAGCGGTGGCGTACCGAGCCCCGCCACCACGTCGTCGTACGCCACGACCGAGCAGTCCCGCGGCACCCGCACCCCCTCCCCGGCCAGCCGCTGCACGATCATCAGCGCGTCCACGTCCCCGTGCAGCACCAGGGCGGTCGCGCCCGCCTTCCGCAGCAGCACCGGCAACTCGGCCGTCTGGTCCGCCGAGTAGGCCCCCTCGGCGCCGGCCTCCGACGCGCTCAGGGCCCAGGCCCAGGACTCCACCAGCGGATGCGCCTCGGCGATCTCCGTGAAGGCGGCCCGCAGCGTGCGCGCGGTGGGGCTGTCGTCCCGGGTGGCGAAGACGATCCGGCGGTGGCCGAGCCCCACCAGATGCTCCACGGCCAGGTGCGCGCCGTACCAGTGGTCCGAGCACACCGAGTCCAGGGAGTGCAGGGCGCTGCCGCGCCGCGGCCGGCGCTCCATCAGCACCGTCGGAACCTCCAGCGCGGCCAGCCAGGCGTGGTCGGCCTCCTCGGCGGCGCGGCTGGTCCACCGGGGCGCCAGCAGCAGGCCCCGCGCGCCGTCCGCGAGCGCCCGCTCCACCAGCGGGCGCTCGGCGCCGGGGACCTGCGGGGCGATGTGCAGCGCGATGCGCAGACCGGCCTCCTCCAGCACCGTGCGGGCGCCGTACAGGGTCTCGGTCAGGTACGAGTGCCGCTCGGGCACCACCACCGCCACCCGGTCCCCGGCCGCGACCTCGCCGCCGGGCAGTTCCCGCGCGGGCAGGGTCGACCGGACGACGCCGTGCCCGCGGCGCAGTCTCCCCTCGCGGGTCAGCTCCTCGACGTCCCGGCGCACGGTCACCACCGAGACGTCCAGCTCGGCGGCGAGGTCGCGCACCCGTGCGCTGCCCCGCGCCTGCACCGCGGCCAGGATCCGCTGCCGCCTGAGCTCGACCGGCTCCCTCATCTGGCCTCCCCGCCCCGGAGATGTTCGTTTGAACGTTTCGCGTCATCCTAACGATCGCTCCGGCGCGAGGCGCAGGCCGACCGGGAGGGGCGGACGCGACCGGTCGGGCGGGAAGGGACCCCGCGGTGACGACCACGGGACACGGGGCGGGGGCCCCGGAGGGTCAACCGGCCGGCGCGGTCGGCCGGCGGCCGTGCACGAAGAGGTGGGGCTCCGGCACGGCGTCCGGGTGGTCGGGGGTGAACAGCACCTCCTCCCGCGCCAGCACCTCCAGTCCCGCCTCCCGGGCCAGGGCGGTGACGCCGTCGGCGGAGAAGCTGGTCACCCGGACCGGCTGCCCCATGAAGACCCCCTCGGCGTCCTCCATGTCCAGCGGCACGGTGGCCAGGGCCATGAGGCCGCCGGGGCGCAGCGCGCGCACCAGGCGGCGCACCACGGCGGTCTGCTCCGCCCGGCCCATCTGGAGCAGGGAGAAGTACACGCAGACCGCGTCGAACGAACCCTCCTCCAGGGCGACGTCACGGATGTCCGCCCGGCGGAACACGGCACCGGGCACCTGCCGTGCGGCGAGCCCCACCATCACGGAGGAGACGTCGACGCCCAGCACCTCGTGCCCCGCCGCCGCGAGTGTCTCGGCCGTGGGCCGGCCCGTCCCGCTGCCCACGTCCAGCACGCGGCTGCCCGGGGCGAGCCGTCCGAGCAGCCACCGCAGCGAGCGCCGGCGGGCCTCGGACCCGGCGAAGGCCTGTTCGTAGGCCGCGCCCAGCGCGTCGAACACGGCGGCGGCCGGAGGCGGGTGCTGGTCATCGGCGGTCACGGCGTTCCCTTCCCGGCGTCGGCGTGCGGGTGCCCGGCATCTTCCACCGGGGACGAACCGCCCGCAAGGCCGGCGCGCGTCTGGCGTGTCGCCCGGCCGGCGGGCTACGGGCGGCGTACGGCCCGGCGGCTCGGCGCCCGCCGCCCTCGCCGGTTCGGCCAGTGCGCGGTGGGCGGCCTCGGCGCGATCCGGCAGCATCACCCGGCCGGCCGCTCCCCACGCCGTGGCCTTTCGGCCGTGAGGCCGTGCACCGGGTGCGGGACGATGCCGGAAGACCAGGGCCTCCCGTCCGGCGAAGCGGGCTCGGCCACCCCGAGCAGCGGGGCGACCGGCGGCCCGGAACGAGCCGGTTCCCTCCTCGCGGTCAGCCCTGCGGGCGGGGCCGCGCCCCGTCGAGCGCCAGGTCGACCAGGCCCGCCACCAGCGCTTCGTCCAGCGGCGCCCCGCTGAGCAGGACCCGGACGAAGAGCGGGCCGCTGACGGCCTCGATCAGCAGGCCGGGGTCGGTGTCCGCGGCCAGTTCACCGCGCTCCACGCCGCGCCGGACCATCACCCCGGCCCGCTCCAGCCGCTCGCTCCAGTAGGGGCCGCGGCGGTCGTCGAGCGTGCCGTCCCACTCGACGCTCAGCCGCAGCAGCGCCAGGCCCTGCGCCGTGCCGAGCAGCCGGGCCAGCGTGGTGAAGAAACGCAGCAGGTCCTCTCGTACCCGCCCGGTGTCCGGGATGGGCAGCGCGGAGTCGAGCTCCGTGGTCAGCGCGTCGAGGATCAGGTTCTCGCGGGTCTTCCAGCGACGGTAGACCGACGTCTCGTGGACGCCTGCCGAGCGGGCCACGGCGGCGACGGTCGCGCCCGCCAGCCCCTGGGACGACAGCAGTTCCACCGTGGCGGCGAGCACCGCTCGCCGCATCCGCTCCCCACGGCGGCGCAGGGGCGGCGCGGGGTACTCGGCAGACGTCATACGCCCCAGCCTAAAGCAAGTCCACTTGCGTTGGGTGTACCGTTAACGCAAGTCGACCTGCGATACACCGCAGAGGCGCCACCGCACCCAGGAGGTCCCGTCATGGCGCAGATGCTCGCCGCCCGCCTGCACGTCCCGAGCCGCACGCTGCGCGTCGAGGAGGTGCCCCGCCCTCAGCCGGGACCGGGGGAGGTGCTGGTGAAGGTCGAGGCGGCCGGGGTGTGCCTGTCCGACGTGCACCTCATCGACGGCACGCTCACGCCGCTGTTCCTGCGGGGCGACACGGTGACCCTCGGTCACGAGGTCTCCGGCACCGTGGCCGAGACCGGTGAGGGCGTCACCGCCTGGACGGCCGGCCGACGGGTCGTCCTCCACGCCGGCGAGGTCCGCGACGGCGTGACCTACACACGAGGCGTCGACTACGACGGCGGCTGGGCCGAGTACGCCCTCTGCACGGCGGACGCCCTGACCCCGCTGCCCGACGCCATCCCCTTCGACCAGGGCGCGATCATCCCCGACGCCGTGTCCACGCCGTGGGGCGCGATCACCGAGACCGCGGCCGTCCGGCCCGCCGAGGCGGTCGGCGTGTGGGGCGTCGGCGGGCTCGGCGTACACGCCGTGCAACTGCTGCGCGCCATCGGCGCCTGCCCGGTCGTCGCCGTCGACCCCAGCCCCGTCGCCCGGGAACGAGCCCTGGCCGCGGGCGCCGATCTCGCCCTGGACTCCGCCGACCCGGGCCTGCGCGAGGCCGTCGGGGAGGTGACTGGAGGTCTCGGGCTCGCCGCCGCCTTCGACTTCGCGGGCGTGCCCGCCGTGCGCGAGCAGGCCGTGTCGGTTCTCGCCCCCAAGGGGCGGCTGGTCCTGGTCGGCCTGACCGACAAGCCGCTCACCGTCACCGACGGCACCCGCTTCAGCTACCTCCAGCAGCGGATCCTCGGCCACTACGGCTCCGACATGCCGGTGGCGCTGCCGCAACTGCTGCGGCTGATCCAGGGCCGACGGCTGGACTTCTCCGGGTCCATCAGCGGCGTGCTGCCCCTGGCCGAGGCGGCCGAGGCGGTCGCGCGGCTGGAGAAGAAGGAGGGCAACCCGATCCGGCTGGTCCTGCGTCCCTGAGGCGAGGATGCGCGGGCGTCCCCGGGCGGGCGCACCGGTGGCGGGCGGAGGGGCGGCCGGGCCGGGCCAGGCCGCCCCTCCGCCGCGCCGTCTGCCCGTCTGCCGCCCGCCCGGCGCGCCGCGCCGTCTGCCCGTCTGCCGCCCGCCTGGTCCGCCGAGCGCGGGGGGATGCCGCGCGAGCGGATCGAACACATCCCGCGCGTCGAACGTATCGAACGCGCCACCATCGGTGCGGAAGTGGCGCAATCGCGTGTTGCCGCAGTGTTTCCCGGCACGCAGCCTGTCAATTGGGAGCGCTCCCATTCGATTGTGTCCCCCCACCGGAAGAAGGAGTCCATGCTTTGTCATGATCGCGTCAGGGGTGTGCGACGCCCGCTGACGCTCGTTCTGAGCATGCTCACCGCGGCCCTGCTCTGCCTCATCCCGTGGAGCGGCACCGCCGCCGCCCACGGCTCGGTCGTCGACCCGGCCTCCCGGAACTACGGCTGCTGGCTGCGCTGGGGCAGTGACTTCCAGAACCCGGCCATGGCGCAGCAAGACCCGATGTGCTGGCAGGCGTGGCAGGACGACCCCAATGCCATGTGGAACTGGAACGGCCTGTACCGCAACGGCTCGGGCGGCAACTTCCAGGCCGCCGTCCCCAACGGCCAGCTGTGCAGCGGCGGCCGCACCGAGAGTGGCCGCTACAACTCCCTGGACGCCGTGGGGCCGTGGAAGACGACCGACATCAGCGGCAACTTCACCGTCAAGCTGCACGACCAGGCCAGCCACGGTGCCGACTACATCCTGGTCTACGTCACCAAGCAGGGCTTCAACCCCGCCACCCAGCCCCTGACCTGGAACGACCTCCAGCTCGTCGCCCGCACCGGCAAGTACGCCCCCAGCCAGAACTACGAGATCCCCGTGAGCACCTCCGGCCGCAGCGGCCGGCACGTGGTCTACACGATCTGGCAGGCGTCGCACATGGACCAGACGTACTTCCTGTGCAGTGACGTGAACTTCCGCTGACCCTCGCCTCGCCGATCCCGGTGAACCCCGTCCCCGCCGGCCCGTCCCCGCCCGGCGGGGACACCACGCGACGTTTCCCGGTGAAACACCGCCGGTCCCGCACTACGACCTCTGGAGCTGACCCGGGGACAAACCGGTTCGCGGGCCGGGGTCGCGCACCGGCGCGGCAGTACACCGGGTGTGCCGGAACACGCCCCCGTGGCGCGGCACGGGTCCACGGGGCGCCCGTGGGACGGTGGAAGCCGTCCCGGTGGCGGCACGTCAGGAGAGACCCATGGAGCCCACGCCCCGTACCGAGCCCTCGCCCCGCGCGGGTGCCACAGAGCAGGCGGACCCCGGAGACGGCGCGGCCACGGGCCTGCGCGCGGACTCCCCGGACGGCGCGCCGCCCGGCGACCGCGGCGGTCCGGCGGACGGCACGCGGTACTACGACCTCGGCATCCACGGCCGCCCGGTGACCACCTCGTCCGCGCGGGCGCAGTCCTGGTTCGACCGCGGACTGGTGTGGACCTACGCCTTCCACCACGAGGAGGCGGTCTCCTGCTTCGAGGCCGCCGCCGCGGCGGACCCCGGCTGCGCCATGGCCCACTGGGGCATCGCCTACGCCCTCGGCCCCAACTACAACAAGCCCTGGGAGGCGTTCGACGACCGGGAGCTGGCGCGGGCCGTCGACCGGACCCACGCGGCCGTCGAGCGGGCCCACGCCCTGGCGGCCGGCGCCACCCCCGTGGAGCGCGCCCTGATCGAGGCGCTGCGCGCCCGTTATCCCCGGGCACGGGCCGCCGCCGACTGCTCGGTCTGGAACACGTCCTACGCCGAGAGCATGAGCGCCGCCTACGGCCTGGCCCCCGACGACCCCGACGTCGCCGCCCTCTACGCCGACGCGCTGATGAACCTGACACCCTGGCGGCTGTGGGACCTGCCCACGGGCCGGCCGGCCGAGGGCGCCCGCACCCTGGAGGCGAAGGCGGTCCTCGACCGTGCCCTCGCCACGGAGGCGGGGCGGCGGCACCCGGGCGTCCTGCACCTGTACATCCACCTGATGGAGATGTCCGCCACCCCCGAGGCGGCCCTGTCCGTCGCCGACCGGCTGCGCGGCCTGGTCCCCGACGCCGGTCACCTCCACCACATGCCCTCGCACCTGGAGGTGCTCTGCGGCGACTACCGGCGCGTGGTGGCGGACAACGACGCGGCGATCGCCGCCGACGAGAAGTACCGGGCGCGGGCGGGCGCGATGAACTTCTACACCCTCTACCGGGCGCACAACCACCACTTCAAGATCTACGGCGCGATGTTCCTCGGCCGGTACCGCACCGCCCTGGAGGCCGCCGCCCGGCTCGAAGAGACCGTCCCCGAGGAACTGCTGCGCGTCCAGAGCCCGCCGATGGCCGACTGGCTGGAGGGCTTCCTCGCCATGCGGGCGCACGTGCTCGTCCGCTTCGGCCGCTGGGCGGACATCCTGCGTCTGCCGCTGCCCGCCGATCGCGAGCTGTACCGCGTGACGACCGCCATGCTGCGCTATGCCCGAGGTGTCGCGCTCTCGGCGACCGGGCGGATCGCCGAGGCGGAGGCCGAACGGGAGCTGTTCCGCACGGCCGTGGCCCGCGTTCCGGCGAGCCGCACCCTGTTCAACAACACCTGCGCCGACATCCTGGCGATCGCCGCGGCGATGCTCGACGGCGAACTGGAGTACCGCAAGGGCGACCACGGCACCGCCTTCGCCTGCCTGCGCCGGGCCGTCGAACTGGACGACGGCCTCCCCTACGACGAACCGTGGGGCTGGATGCAGCCCACCCGGCACGCCTACGGTGCCCTGCTGCTGGAACAGGGGCGCGTCGCCGAGGCCGAGGCCGTGTACCGGGCCGACCTCGGCCTGGACGACACCCTGCCGCGTGCCCGGCAGCACCCCGGCAACGTCTGGGCGCTCCACGGGCTCCACGAGTGCCTGCTGCGCCTGGGCCGGGAGGGGGAGGCGCGGATCGTCGGGCAGCAGCTGAGGTTCGCCGCCGCCCTGGCGGACGTACCCGTCACGGCCTCCTGCCTCTGCCGCCTGGACACCTCCGCCGCCGGCGCCGGCACGCCGGACGGCTGCTGCGGCCCGGACCGCTGACCGGCGCCGGGCCGCAGCAGCCCGGGTGCGGACCCGGACGGTGCCCGGGGCGCACCGGCCGCGGACCGCCGTCAGTCGTCGAGGGCGGTCGTGACGTCGGCGAGGTCGACGAACTTGAAGTTCGTCGCGGCCCGGTCACCGTCCCCCGGGGCGTCGTGGCCGTCCTGCACGACCAGCAGGCCGTGGGGGAAGCGGGAACCCAGGGGCGCGGCGAGCACCGCCGCGCCGTCGCACTCCTCGGAACCGTCCAGGGACGGCGAGGCGGCGGCGACGCGGAAGCCGCCCTCGTACTCGTTGTCCTCGCCGGTCTCGCGGTCGTAGGCGGCGAAGGTGTCGTCGCCCTGGCTGGAGGCCAGCAGCAGGCCGTCGCCGTCGGACTCCGGAAGCAGCGTCAGCCCCTCGACGTCGGCGGACAGGCGTGTTCCGCCGTAGCCGGGATCGGCGCCCGCGGCGCATTCCTCCGTGGCCTCGTCGTAGACGGCCGGAACACCGTATTCCCGCACCCTGTCGACGAGCCGGGGCGTGCCGGTGAGGTCGGCGCGCATCCGCCAGATCCCGACGTCCTCCTGGCCCGCGTAGAGCGTGCCGTTCGCCGGGTCGACGACCATGCCCTCGACCTGCGGCAGCTCTCCCGGTTCCGCGCACGGCGACCAGGACGTGCCGTCGGGCAGCCGGAAGGAGGCGGGCAGGTCCAGGGTGCGGACCGTGCGGTAGCCGACGCCCCCGGAGGCGGTGGGGGTCAGTTCGAGCAGCGCGACCGTGGTGCGCTCCCGGCGGCTGACCAGGGCGTAGGAGCGGCCGGTCGCCCGGTCCGTCCAGGTGGCCAGGCCGTACGCGGTGCGCTGCTCGTTGATCTCCTCCTGGCCGGTGGAGAACACGGGCGGCGCGGCCGCCGGGTCGGTGATGTCCGTGAGGGGCCGGCCGGGCCTGGCCGGGTCGATGCGGTAGACGCGCAGACGGTCGCTGCCCCGGTCGGTGGTGACCGCCACGTCGGCGCGGCCGGTGCTCAGCTTCAGACCGTGGACCAGGTCGACGTTGTTGAACCGGCCGGGCGCGTCGTCGGGCCCCGGCGGGGCGGGAGCGGGGACCGACTGCACCAGCCGCGCGTCGAGGTCGTAGACGCGCAGTCCGCCCTCCTTGGCGGTGGCGACGACGAGGCTGCGGTCGGGATCGGCGGCGTTGCGCCAGATGGCGGGGTCGTCGGCGTCGGCGTTGCCGCCCGCCTCGTCGTCGTACAGCGCGGGCGTCTCGACCCGCGGCCGGACCTCCGGCAGGGTCTCCTGGCCCCGGGCCGTGGCCGGTGTCGTGGAAAGGACGGCGGCGACGGCGGCGGTCAGGGCGCAGACGGCCCAGGGCCGTGGACGGTGTCCGGTCACGTCGGTGCTCCTAAGGTCGAAGACATGACAAACATCAATCGGTGATCTTGCGGGGGCCGCGGTACGACGCGGGGCCCGGCCGGTGACGAGACGGCCTCCCGGAGGCGAACAGCGGGTGCCCGCCCCGCCGCCGGGCGGCCGCCGGCGTGCGTCAGCCGCCGTCACCGGGGCCCGGCCGGGGGCCGCCCCCGCTCCCGTCCCCGGCCGCCGTACCGCGCGCGGCGGCGCGGAAGGCGAGCGGTGTGCGGCCGTCGTGCTTGCGGAAGAACGCGCCGAAGTCGCTGGGATCGTCGAAGCCGAGCCGGCGCGCGATGTCCGCGGCGGTGGCGTCGGTGTGCACCAGGAGCCGCTTGGCCTCCAGGACGATCCGGCCGTCCAGGTACGCCTTCGCCGTGGCCCCGGTGGCGGCCTTGACGGCGCGGGTGAGGGTGCGCGTGCTGTAGCCGAGGGCGGCGGCGTAGTCGGCGACCCGGCGGGTGCGGGTGAAGTCGCGCTCCACGGCCGCGCTGAAGCGCCGGAAGGGGCCGTCGGGCGGTGCCGCGTCGCCGGCGGCCGGCGGGCAGGCGTGGGCCAGCCGCAGCAGCAGCACCGACAGCAGCATCCGCAGCGTCCTGTTGTGCGCTTCGAGCGGCAGCGCGCCCAGGTCGTCGTACTCGGCGACGAGGTGGTCCAGCGCCAGGCCGACCAGCCGGCCGTGTGCCCCGGCCGGTGTCACCGGGCCCTCGGCGTGCGGCGGATCCTCGGTCACGAAACCCGGCCGCCAGATCACCATGACGCCGCGCGCCCGGGCGAGCGGTCCCCCGGGCTCGGCCGCGTACTGGTGGACTTGTCCCGGCCGCACCCGCAGCCAGCCGCCCGGGGGGATGACGTGGCGGGAGAAGTCGACGGTGTGGGGGAGCGGGGGCGAGTGCGGCGCGAGGTGGATCAGGTGGTGGAAGTCGGGCCGCTGCGGGCCGGACAGATCGATACGCCGGCGCCGCGCCCGGTCGCGCAGCTCCTCGAACCCGACCACGTCCATGCCGATCGGAGCGCTCAGCGAGGGCCGGTAGGCCACGTCGGTGATCGCGGCGGCCCCGGCCGCAGCGGGCCGTGCCACCCGGCCGCGCTCCCGATTCTGTCCGGAATTCCCCATGGTGTGTCCCGAGCTTACCGCCGCTCCACCCGCAGCTCTTCCTAGCGTGAGGAGTGCCGACGGTACCGGGATGACCGAAAAGGAGCAGGGACGACGTGCGACTGATCGTGGGGATGACGGGGGCCACCGGGGCCGTGTTCGCGGTACGGCTGCTGGAGCGGCTGGCCGGGCTGCCGGAGGTGGAGACCCATCTGGTGATGAGCCGCTGGGCGCGGGCCACCGCCGAACTGGAGACCGGCCGCAGCCTGCGGGAGATCGGCGCGCTGGCCGACGTGGTCCACCCCGCGGGGGACCAGGGCGCCACCATCTCCTCCGGCTCCTTCCGCACGGACGGGATGGTGGTCGTCCCCTGCTCCATGAAGACGCTGGCCGGCATCCGGGCCGGTTACGCCGACGGCCTGGTGGGCCGGGCCGCGGACGTCACCCTCAAGGAACGCCGGCCACTGGTGCTGGTGCCGCGCGAGACGCCGCTGAGCGAGATCCACCTGGAGAACATGCTCGCCCTGGCCCGCATGGGGGTCCGCGTCGTGCCGCCCATGCCCGCCTTCTACAACCACCCCCGCACCGTCGACGACATCGTGGACCACATCACCGTCCGGATCCTCGACCAGCTCGACCTGCCCGCGCCCGCGGCCGAGCGCTGGTCCGGACTGCGGGCGGCCCGTCTCGCCGACCCGGGCGGCCCCGACTCCTGAGGCCCGGTCGCCGCGCCCGCCCCGGGCCCTCCCCGTCAATCCCCCCACCCTCTTTTTCCCCTTCATCTGCGACGTATACGAGGAGACATCCGTGCCGTACGACGATCTGCGGTCCTTCCTGAACACCCTGGAGAAGGAGGGCCAGCTGCTGAGCATCACCGACGAGGTGCTTCCGGAACCGGACCTCGCGGCCGCCGCCAACGCCGCCGGGCGGATCGGCGAGGGCGCGCCCGCCCTCTGGTTCGACCGGGTCAAGGGCTTCACCGACGCGCGGATCGTGATGAACGTCCACGGATCCTGGCGCAACCACGCGCTCGCCCTCGGCATGCCCAAGGAGACCTCCACCCGCGAACAGGTCGAGGAGTTCGCCCGCCGCTGGGACGCCTTCCCCGTCCCGCCCGAGCGCCGCGAGGACGCCCCCTGGCGGGAGAACACCGTCGCGGGCGACGACATAGACCTGTTCGAGATCCTCCCCCTGTTCCGCCTCAACGACGGCGACGGCGGCTTCTACCTCGACAAGGCCGCCGTCGTCTCCCGGGACCCCGACGACCCCGACCACTTCGGCAAGCAGAACCTCGGCACGTACCGCATGGAGGTCATCGGCCGCAACCGCCTCGCCCTCCAGCCGGTCCCGGTGCACGACATCGCCCAGCACCTGCGCACGGCGGAGGAGCGCGGCCAGGACCTGCCGGTGGCGATCACCCTCGGCAACGACCCGGTCGTCCCGCTCGTCGCCGGGATGCCCCTGCGCTACGACCAGTCCGAGTACGAGATGGCCGGCGCCCTGCGCGGCGCGCCGATGCCGATCGCCACCGCCCCCCACACCGGCCTGGACGTCCCCTGGGGCGCGGAGGTGGTGATCGAGGGCGTCGTCGAGTCGCGGGTACGGCAGATCGAGGGCCCCTTCGGCGAGTTCACCGGCCACTACTCCGGCGGCCGGCGGATGCCCGTCATCCGCATCGAGCGGATCTCCTACCGCACCGACCCGGTCTTCGAGTCCCTCTACCTGGGCATGCCCTGGACCGAGTGCGACTACCTGGTCGGCCCCAACACCTGCGTGCCGCTGCTGAAGCAGCTGCGCGCCGAGTTCCCCGAGGTGCGGGCCGTCAACGCGATGTACACGCACGGGCTGCTGGTCATCATCTCCACCGCCAAGCGGTACGGCGGTTTCGCCAAGGCCGTCGGCATGCGCGCCATGACCACCCCGCACGGCCTCGGATACGTCACCCAGGTCATCGTCGTCGACGAGGACGTCGACCCCTTCGACCTGCCCCAGGTGATGTGGGCGCAGTCGGCGAAGGTGAACCCGAAGGAGGACGTCGTCATCATCCCGAACCTGTCGGTGGTGGAACTCGCGCCCGCCTCGCAGCCGGCCGGCGTCACCAGCAAGATGATCATCGATGCCACGACGCCCGTGGCCCCCGACGTCCGCGGCAACTTCGGCACCCCCGCCAAGGACCTCCCGGAGACCGCCGAGTGGACCGCGCGCCTGCGCTCCCTGCTCGCCCGGCGCTGACCCGCCCGTCCCGGCACCCGCTCCCGTGCCCGCCGCACGGGACCGTCACCCCGTCCCAGGAAGGAACCACCCGATGCACTCCAGCGACAGCGCCCGGCCCGAGGCCGCCGACGCCTCCCCCCTCTGCCCGCGCTGCGCGGACACCGGCGTCTGCACCGTCGCCCACTCCCCGGTGCCCGGCGTCTGGCAGGTGCGGCAGTGCGCCCGCTGCCTGTACATGTGGCGCACCACCGAACCGGCCCGGCGGACCCGCCGTGAGGACTACCCCGTGCAGTTCCGCCTCACCGAACACGACATCGCCACGGCCACCGAGGTACCGGCCGTACCTCCGCTGCGCGCCCGGTAGCCCGCGCGGCGCGCGCCCCGCCGGGGCCGCGGCTCCGGGGCCGGACGCCGGAACCGGCCGCACGTCCGCTTCCGGCCCGGCGTCCGCCCCCCGGTCAGCCCTCCATCAGCCCGGCGGCGAGCGTCGCCCCCAGGTCCCAGCACGCCTCCAGGTCGGCCTTGCCCGGCTCACCGGTCACGGTCACCGCCGGGGCGGCACGCCGCCAGCCCAGGCCCGTGGTGACCGACTCGATGCCGCGCACCGCGCCCGTGGTGTCGCTGCCGCCGTGCACGTAGAAGCCGAACGGCCGGCCGCGGGTGGCGTCCAGACAGGGGTAGTAGACCTGGTCGAAGAAGTGCTTGAGCGCGCCGGACATATAGCCCAGGTTGGCCGGCGTGCCCAGCAGGTAGGCGTCGGCCTCCAGCACGTCGACCGCGGTGGCCGCCAGCGCCGCCCGCCGCACCACCCGGACGCCCTCGATCTCCGGGGCGCCCGCCCCGGACACGACGGCTTCCAGCAGCGCCTGGCAGTTCGGGGACGGCGTGTGATGGACGATCAGCAAAGTGGCCACACCCGAAGCCTGCCCGGCGCGTCCCTTCGCCGCAACAACCGCCCCCCGCCCCCGGACCGGCCGGCCCGCCGGTCAGCCCCACAGGGAGTAGGTCACCGCGCGGGCGGAGCCTTCGGGCCGGTCACCGGTGTACGTCAGCGTCATCCGCGTGTACTGGCGCAGGTCCGGGCGCTTTTCCCAGGATTGGGCGTCGTCCAGGCGCACGACGACGGGGTACGAGCGGAACGTGCCGGCCGCGCAGTAGGGCCGGCAGTCGTTGACCACGTTGACGCCCTCGGCCACCGCGGCGGTCGCGTCCCAGCGCTTCCACTCCAGCGAGGTCAGGCGGCTGTTGCCGTCCCCGCAGGCGAGGAGGAAGTCGGCGGGGCGTACGCCGGGGCGCCCCTGGCAGTCGACGAGCACCGGATCCGGTGCCCGGTGGTGCGCCGCCCGCGGCGGGGTCGTCTGCGCGCCCGGCGACGCGGCCGTCGCCGTACCGAGGGTTGCTGCGAGCGAGGCGACGGCACACAGCGTGACCATCGCCCTCCTGCGTACTGCGCCCATGACTGCTTCCGCCCGTCCTCGTCGGGGCCCGTTTCCGAATCGACGGTACGGCCGCGCCCGGCAACGCACCACTCGGACGGAGCAACGCCACCCGCATGCGCGCCCCGGACCGCGAGGACGCGGTGCGCCGCCCGCTCACCGGCCGGTCCTCAGGTCGATCCCGCGCCGGGCCAGGGTGATCACACCCACGGTGACCAGGGCGACGCCGGTCACCTGCGGAATGAGCCACCACCCCGCCCGGACGTCCTCCTGGTACAGCAGCAGGCCGAGCAGCAGGCTCACCGCCGCGTCCCCCAGCGCCAGGGCCGGCTGGGAGGCGATGAGCGGACCGCCCTGAAGGGCGTGTTCCAGCAGCAGGACGGCACCGGCACCGGCCACGGCGAACCCGTAGGTCTGCCAGGCGGACAGGAAGCCGGTCACCCCGCCCGTGTCCAGGATTCGCATGGCGTCCTTGATCAGCCCGGCCGTCAGCGCGTAGCAGACGGCGGTGGCCGAGCCCAGGCAGCCGGCGCGGGCCTTGCCGGCGGGACGTCGCAGCCCGGCCCCGGCCAGCAGGACGACTGCCGCGCCACAGGCCGCCAGGACCGGCACCCACCGGCCGGCGGACACCTCGGCGACCCCGCCGGCCGGGGCGGCCGACACCAGCGCCAGACCCAGCCCGGCGACCACCGCGGCCACCGCCGCCCACAGCACCCCCGGCAGCCCGCGCCCCGTCATCGACGAGGCCAGCAGCAGCGCCAGGGGGAGTTCCAGTACGAACAGCGGCTGGACGAGGGAGAGCGGACCGGTGGCCAGGGCGGCCGCCTGCCCGACGCCGGCGACGACCACGGCCAGCATCCCGGCCAGCCAGACGGGCCGCCGCAGCAGATCGAGCACGAGGCCCGGGCGCAGCCCCCGGGCCTGCGGCACGCTCAGCGCGGCACGCCGCTGCAACACGGTGGCCAGCGCGTTGCTGAACGCGGCCACGCACGCGAGGAGGACCGGCAGTACGACACCCATCCACCGATCCTCGCGCCCCCCGCCTCCCTTCGCCCGCCGCCACGACGGCCGCACGCCCGTGCGGGCGGACGGGCGACGAGAGGCGGGGGGCGCGCGAACGGCCGGGGGCGGTGGCCGCTGCCACCGCCCCCGGCCGCCGGGTCACGGGCCCGGCCGGACCGCCCGGCGGATCAGACCGCCGGGGCCGGGTAGGTCGGGTACTCCACGCCCGACACGTGCTGCACCACGCGCACGACCTGGCAGGAGTAGCCGAACTCGTTGTCGTACCACAGGTAGAGGATGGCGTTGTCGCCCTCGACCTTGGTGGCGCCCGCGTCCACGATCGAGGCGTGGCGCGAGCCGATGAAGTCGCTGGAGACCGCGTCGGGGGCGCTGATGAAGTCGATCTGGCGCTTGAGCGGCGAGGTCAGCGACACCTCGCGCAGGTAGTCGAGCACCTCCTCGCGGGTGGTCTCGCGGGCCAGCTGGAGGTTGAGGATCGCGATCGAGACGTCCGGCACCGGGACGCGGATGGAGCTGCCGGTGATCTTCGCCTTCAGCTCCGGCAGCGCCTTGGCGACGGCGGAGGCGGCACCGGTCTCCGTGATGACCATGTTGAGCGGCGCGGAGCGCCCACGCCGCTCCGACTTGTGGTAATTGTCCAGCAGGTTCTGGTCGTTGGTGAACGAGTGAACGGTCTCCACATGGCCGCGCAGCACGCCGTACTCGTCCGCCATCGCCTTCAGCGGCGGCACGATGGCGTTGGTGGTGCACGAGGCGCAGGACAGGATCTGCTCGTCCGGCTTGATCGTGTCGTGGTTGACGCCGTGCACGATGTTGGGAACGTCGCCCTTGCCCGGCGCGGTCAGGACGACCTTGTCGATGCCGGGGCGCAGGTGCTTCGACAGACCCTCGCGGTCGCGCCACTTGCCGGTGTTGTCGATGAGGATGGCGTTCTTGATGCCGTACGCCGTGTAGTCCACCGCCGTGGGGTCGTCGGCGTAGATGACGCGGATCTCGTTGCCGTTGGCGACGATCTTGCTGTTCGCCTCGTCCACGGTGATCGTGCCCTGGAACTGGCCGTGGATGGAGTCACGGCGCAGCAGCGAGGCCCGCTTGACGATGTCCTGGCCGCCGCTGTCGCGGACGACGATGGCGCGCAGCCGCAGCCCGTTGCCGGAACCGGCCTTCTCGATGAGCAGGCGGGCGAGGAGACGGCCGATGCGGCCGAACCCGTAGAGGACGACGTCGCGCGGCTCACGGCGCTCGATCTTGTTGGCGCCCGTGGCACCGGCGACGGCCTCGGCGGTGAATTCCGCCACCGACAGACCGCGGTCGTCGGCCTTGTAGGTCTCGGCGAGCATGCCGATGTCGATCTGGGACGGACCGAGGTCCAGCGTGGTGAGCGCCTCGAGGAAGGGCAGGGTCTCGGTGACCGAGAGCTCCGCACCGGCGATCTGGCGGGCGAATCGGTGGGTCTTCAGGATGCTGACCACCGACTTGTTCACCAGGGAGCGGCTGTGCAGCAGGACCGTGACGTCCCGCTCGCGGTGCAGCTTCCCGATTATCGGGATCATCGACTCCGCGATCTCCTCGCGGCACTTCCAGTTGGTGAACGAGTCGTCGTTGACAGTCACAGGCATATCTTTCGAGCTAGGAGGCGCTCATATGCTAACCCCATGCTCCTTTGAGCAATCAAGTGGGTGGATGAGCGCCGACGGCGCCCGGATTCCCCGGCCGTGCCGGGCCCCACGCGGCCCAAGGCCGGGCGGAACGAGGGCGGTTGCACGGCGGTCCCGGGAACGGTGCGCGCCGAGGGAGGCGGGCGGGCCAGGGGGAGGGGACGGGGGCAGCCGGCGGTGGCGAGCAGGGCGGGAACAGGGCACACCCCGTGCGCCAATACTCCGGCCAGCAGCGGTGGTTGACGCCCTCCGCCGGGCCGGGGCCGCCCGGGAAACGCGGGTGCTGCCCGCGTCACTTCCTGACGGCGACCGCGTACGTGAGAGCCGCCCCGGCCGCCAGGATGCCCGCGGCGGCGGCGAGCAGCACCGCCGTCGAGCCCAGCAGGTCCGCCGAGCGCGACGTGCTCTGCAGGTCGACGAGGAGGGCGCCGACCGGGGAGCGCCCCCTCGCCAGCAGCACGGCCGCCAGCAGGACCAGGGCGAGGACGAGCGCGTAGCCCTGCCGCCGGAAGACGAGGGGCGAGCAGACCAGGCCGATGGCGATACCGGTGAAGGCGCACGTGAGCTGGGCCTCCAGCCCCAGCAGCAGGTCGGCCGGGGTGGGGGAGTGGCTGCCGAACACCAGCGGCAGGACCAGGCCGGCCGCGGCCGGGGGCAGGCAGGCCAGGACGGCCGTCGCCACCCACCCGGCCAGCGCGCGCGAAGGGCCGCCGGCGGTCACGATGATGACCGAGCGGTGCGCCCGGTCCTCCAGGCCCAGCAGGGCCATGGTCAGCCAGACCGAGCAGACCAGCATCGCCCCGGCCGCCGAGCCGTAGGTGGCGGTGAGCGGGCCGGAGTCGTTGCTGGTCAGGACGGCCAGCAGACCGGTGAACAGCAAGGCCGGCGCGAGATAGCGCTGCGAGAGCAGCAGGACCGCGAACAGGTAGCGGACCAGAGCGATCACCGTGCCGCCCCCCGGTCGTTCCCGTGGTCGCCCCGGCCGGGCGCGGGCCGGCCGACGCCCTCCACCGACCAGCCGTGCCGCAGCGCCGTCAGCAGGGCGGCGTCCGAGTGCTCCCGCGTCACCCGCAGGACCAGGTTCTCGCCCCGGCGGGCGGCGTGCGTCACGCCCGGCAGGGCTCGCCAGTCCGGTGCGGCCGGCCCGGCGCCGCCGGCGGGCGGGGACAGGACCACCTCCACCGTCTGGGCGCCGCCCGCCGGGCGAGCGCCGTCCTGCCGGGCGATCCGGCCGTCCCGGATGACGTAGGAGCGGTCCGCGTGCTGTCCGGCGACCGCCTCCCGGTGGTCGGTGAACACCACCGTGCCGCCCTGCCCGGCCACCTCGCCGAGGAACTCGGCGAGGACCGCGTGAGCCGGGACGTCCAGGCCGGACCAGGGCTCGTCGAGGACCAGCAGGTCCGGTACGACGAGCAGGGCCTGCGCGAGCGCCACCTTCTGCGCGTTGCCCTTGGACAGCGTGCGCAGCGGCGCCTCCTCGCCGCCCACCAGGGCCAGCCGGTCCAGCAGGTGGCGGGCGCGGGCGCGGGCCCGGGCGCCGGGCATGCCGCGGACGCGTCCCATATGGGTGAGGTAGGAGATCGCCGGCAGGCGGTCGTGGGCGGTGAAGCGGTCCGGCACGTACCCGACGCGCGGCGGACGGCCCGACACCCTCCCGGAGGTGGGCCGCGACAGTCCGGCGAGGAGCCTCAGCAGGGTCGACTTCCCCGAGCCGTTGCCGCCCGCCACGGCGACCACCGTACCGGGCGGGATTTCCAGGTCCACGTCGGTGAGGACCCAGCGGCCCCTGCCGTACCGCTTGCCGACCGCCTCACAGCGCAGCACGTCGGCTCCCGGGCGAGACGTGGGCCGTATCCGGCCGGGACCGGCGCGGTTCCCGCGCGCTCGGCGGGCCCGGCCGCTCCGGGCCGCCGGGCGCGAGGCGGAACGGGCCCGCCGCGACCGTGCCGGGTGCGCCGCCTGGCCGCGGGCCGCCGCACCGCACACGCGGGTGAGGCGGCACCTGGGGGCGCGCGAGATCGTCCGTCATGGCCGACGACCCTATCGGCCCGGCCGGGCTCGCCGGCCGGGGCCCGTGCGCCGTGCGCCGCGGGGGTCCGTCGGCGGCGCCCCGCGCCCGAAGGGCGTACACCGCCGTGCGGTCCGCAGCGCCTCCGCCCGGTCCAGCAGCGCGTGGGGCTCCGGCAGCAGGGACCCCGCCTGGGTGTTGGTCACCTGCCGGCTGGTGCGCTCGAAGAGCCGCACGCCCAGCTCGCGTTCCAGCCGCTGGATGCGCTGGGACAGCGGCGGCTGGGCCATGCACGACGGGCGGCGGCAGGGCCGACGTGCGACTCCCCGGCGACGGCCACGAAGCACTCCAGGTGCCGTATCAGGTCCACGGCCCGGGAGCATATCGACCGCTGCCCGGACCGCCGGTGACGCGTCGCCCGCGCATGAGCCCGACTCCTGTACGGCGTCCACGGTGAGGGCCCCGGGGACCTCGGCGGAGATGCCGACGCCGACCTCGCGCATCGCCGTCCTCGCCCGCACCGCGGCCGGCGACAACGTCGAGCCGGCCATCGCGGTCGCCATCGCCGCGTTCGGCCTCCCCTCCGGCCAGGCCCTGCCCGGTGCCGGCGGCCCGCTCACCGATGTTCCCGTCCCGGTGGGACTCGCTGTGCGCATCGCCGGCTTGGCGCGGGAGGTCCGCCGCCGCCCGGCCGGCGTCCTGACGCGGCGCACCTGCGCGGGGCGAAGGTTGCCTGCCGCGGCACCAACTCGCGGAAGGGCCCGGCCGGCCCGCCGCGGGCGTCGCCCGGTGCGCTGGGGGCGAAGGACGGGCGGCCCCGTGGGCGCGGTCGCCCGTCACCCAGGAGGGCGACGGCGGGGCGCCGTGTGCGGGTGCGGCCTGCGGCCTGCGGCAGGGCGGCCCGGGCGGTGCCGGGCCGGACGCGCCGTCACCGGCCCACAAGATCGCCTTCGGCGCCGTCGCCTTGGGTGCGCAGCACCATGTGGCCGCCGTGGTGCAGCGGCGTATCCCACCGCAGACGGTTCGCCTCCTGGCCCGTCTCCGCGTCGACGATGTGCACCTCCCCGTGGCCGCCGCGGGTGACGGCGACCCAGCCGGCGCCCGGTGAGGCGGCCACGGCCCGGCGTTGGACGCCCTCCCAGGGGGTGCCGCCGCGGCGCGGAGCGCCGTCCATGGCGGGCAGCGGGAAGCGGCGGACGGTGTCGTCGGCTCCCAGCAGGACCAGTTCGTCCCCGTCGGGGTGGACGCGGGTGAAGGCCGTGTGGCGCCGGGCGAGGGCCAGCCGGAAGACCAGGCCGGGACCGAGGTCCGTGAGGAGCGTGCGGCCCGTCTCCAGGTCGTGGCGCCACGCCTGGTTGGTCCAATCCGGCCACCGCAGCGGGTCCGGCGCACCACCGCGCAGCGTGCTCCACAGCGCCTGCCGGCGGGTGTCGAGCCGCAGGTACCAGCCCCGGGCGGGCGCCCCCCAGGGAAGCACCGCCTCGGCGACGAGGGCGTCGCCCTTCCTGCGGGCCCGGTGCACCCCCTCGCCCGTGGCCGCGAACACGTGTGCCGACCCGGGCGCCTGCGCGTCCCCGTGGCCGTCACCGGGCAGGGGCAGGAGCGCGTGCGGGGTGACCGGAGGGCAGCCGGGGGGCGCCGCGAGGAGGTCGGCGAAGCGGTGGACGGCCAGCGCGCCGGGTTCCCGGTGCCGCAGCACGACCAGCGGATCGCCGCCGCCCAGCACCGTCACGCCCGGCTCGCCCACGCGCGTGCGCACCCGGGCGGTTTCTCCCGTGGCCAGGTCGACGACCGTCAACAGGTCCGACCACGGTGCGGTGTTCTTGCCCAGGCCGGTCGTGACGGCCAGTCGGCGGCCGGCCGGATCGCAGGCGAGGTGTTCGGCCGGCACGGCGACGGGGACCGCCAGTTCCACGAGCTCGTCGGCGAAGGGGTCGAGCACCAGCAGTTCCCCCCTGCGGTCGTCCACACAGGCCACCCGCCCGCCCGGCAGCGCCAGGAACCCCGCGTGCTCGGACAGGTGACGGTCCGTCAGGCGGTGTTGGACGGTGCCGTCCGGCACGGTCACCACGTGCAGGAATCCGTCCACGTGGTCGGAGACGAGCAGCACGGGAGCGGCAGCGGGCATGGGGGTCCTCCAGGAAGTGATCTGGTGAAAACGATTATCATGTATCTTCGGTGCGTTCCGGGTCCGCCTGAAGAAACGAGGGCATGAATGCTGCGCTCCCCGTCGAGATTCGTCCGCGTCTGCGTCACGGCGGCGGCCGTGGGGTCCGTCCTGGCCGGCTGCGGCGCGTCGTCCGGCGACACCGCGAGTGACAAGGCCGGGCCCGCCGCGAAGACCGAGGTCACCGTCGAGCCCATCAAGGCGGCCAAGGAGCTGACCGACACCAACGGCGTCAAGGTCTCGCTCAAGAAGGAACCGGAGCGGATCGTCTGCCTGTTCGCGCTCTGCGACGACATCCTGACCGAGCTGGGCATCGTCCCGACGGCCACGAACAGCACGCTGCTCGCCCACCCGGAGTTCCTGGGAGAGGCGAAGGCGAAGGACGTCGACGTCATCCCCGGCGGTTTCATCGCCCCGGAGGTGGAGGCGATCCTCTCCCACAAGCCCGACCTCGTGATCGGCCTGGGGGACACCCACGGCAAGCTCGCCCCGGCCCTCAAGGGCGCCACCACGTTCTGGGCCATGCAGCCCGAGACCTGGCAGGACAGTGTGGGGTACCTGCGCGATGTCGCCGCGCTCACCGGCCGCACCGCCGAGGGGGAGAAGGCCGAGAAGGTCTTCCGGACCAAGCTCGCCGAGGCCGAGAAGGCCCCGAGCGACAAGACCGCCCTCGTCATCTACGGCAGCGACGAGAACTTCGGCGTCGCCACCCCGGAGGGCGACGTGACCGCCAGCTTGTTCCCCAAGGTCGCCCACTACCCCTGGAAGTCCCGGGGCGTGGAGGGCAGTTACAGTCTCGAGGAGATCCTCGCCCAAGGCGTCGACGTGCTGTTCGTCGAGACGATGACCTTCGGCGACGCGGACGGCAAGCTCTCGCAGAAGCTGGCGGACAACCCCCTGTGGGGCAAGATCCCGGCGGTCCGCGACGGTGAGGTGCACGAGGTGGACCCAGAGGTGTGGGCCAAGGGGCGCGGTACCCGTTCGCTGGGCATCGTCCTCGACGAGGCCACGGCCGCGCTGCGGTGAGGGCGACCTTCTCGCCGCCCGCGGGGGCGGAGGTCACGGCCGGCGCGCGGCGGCCCGCACGGCGTGCGCCGGGGTGGCAGCCACTCCTGGTGGTCGTCCTGCTGACCGTCTCGTCGGTCTGCGCGCTGAGCCTCGGCACCCCCTATGTCCCGCCGCACCGGCTCGTCGGTGAGCTGCTGGCCGGGGACACCACGCTCGCCGGGATCGTCGTCACCGAACTGCGCGTTCCCCGCCTGGTGCTGGCGCTCGTCGCCGGGGCCTGCCTGGGGGCGGCGGGCCTCGTGCTCCAGGAGGCGCTGCGCAATCCCCTGGCGGTGCCGGAGATGCTGGGCGTCTCCTCCGGGGCCGCGCTGGGGGTGGCCGCGCCCCTGGTGCTGACGCTGTCACTGCCCGCCGCCGTCCAGCCGTTGCTGGCCATCGGCGGGGCCGCGCTCGGCGGCGGGCTCACGCTGCTCGCCGCCGGGCTGGGCCGCAGCCCGTCCGCGGTGCTGCTGACCGGCGCCGCGGTCGCGGCCGCGTTGCAGGCCGCGCTGCTCGTCCTGATGGTCATGGCCGACCAGCTCGACCTCCAGCTGATCTACCGCTACCTGCTGGGTTCCCTCTCCGCCCGGACCTGGGACGACGTCGCGGGGCTGTGGCCGTGGCTGCTCGTCGCCGCCCCCGCCCTCGTGCTGTGCGCACCGGTGCTCTCGGTGATGCGCCTGGGCGACGAGGACGCCGAGGCGCTGGGCGTGCGGGCCCAGCGGGCACGGCTGGCCGCGCTGGCCATCGCCGTGGTGCTGATCGCCCCCGTGACGGCCGTGTGCGGACCCGTCGCGTGGGTCGGCTTCCTCGCCCCGCACCTGGCCCGGTGGTGCAACCCCGCGGCCGGGGCCGTGCGCTGGCTTTCCTGGTCCGTCGTGTGGGGTGCCGTCGTCGTCGCCGCCGCCGATGTGCCGGCCCGGCTGGCGCTGGCACCCGTGGAGACACCGGTCGGTGCCTGGACGGCCCTGCTGGGCGTGCCGGCCGGAGTCGCCCTGATGCGGTCGGGTGGCCGCGGCCGCGGCCGGGCCCGGCGCGCGACGGCGGATCCCGCCGCCGTGCGCCCGGCGCCGCAGGCCGTGCCCTCCGGCTCCGTGAACGCGGTGCCCCACCCGGGGGCGCCGCGCCACACCCCTCGAAACCGGCCCGGAGGCGGCGTCTGCCCCGTGCCCGGTGAGGCGACCGGATCGGAGGACGCGCGGTGAGCCGGCGATTCACGGTGCTCGCGGTACTGGCCGTCGGGTGCGCCGCGGTGGAACTGGTGGCGGGGCGCGGCATGTCGCCGGGCGTCGTCTGGGACGTCCTGGGCGGCGGCGGTGACGCGACGGAACGTCACATCCTGCTGCACCTGCGCCTGCCCAGGCTGCTCGTGGCCCTCGGCGCGGGCGCGTGCCTCGCCGTGGCGGGACTGGTCTTGCAGTCGGCGCTGCGCAACCCACTCGCCGGGCCCGAGGTCACGGGCGTGACGCCCGGGGCGGTCCTCGGGGCCGTCACCGCGACCGCCCTCGGACTCGCCGGGTGGGACTCGCCCCTGGCCGTGGTCCTCGCCGCGTGTGCGGGCGGATGCGCCGGAGCGGCGCTGCTGTGGCTGCTCGCCGGGCGCGGCCGCGGCGACGCCGCGCAGACCGCCGTGCACGGGGTGCTGGTGTCGGCGGTGCTCGGCGGACTCACCGCCATGGTGCTGCTGGTGGAGCCGGGCGAACTCGGCAGCGTCGTCCAGTGGCTGGTGGGCACCACGGAGGGCCGGGTGTGGCAGCACTGGCATCTGCTGTGGCCGTGGGCGCTGGTCTGGGGGATCGTGGCCTGGCTGCTGGCCGGGCCGCTGACCCTGCTGCGCTGCGGGGACGACATCGCCCTCGCCGCGGGTCTCTCCGCCCGGCGGGCCCGGACCCTGGCCCTGCTGTGCGCGGTGGCGCTGACGGCGGGTGCCGTGGCCGCCGTGGGGGCGCTGGGCTTCGTGGGGCTGCTCGTCCCGCATCTGGCCGTGGCCGTCTTCGGCGCGGACCTGCGAGCCGGCCTGCCCGGTGCCGCCCTGCTGGGCGCGGTCGTGGTGTGCGGGGCGGACGCCGCGGCGCAGCTGTCCTCCCGGCTGCTGGCGGTGGCGCTGGACTCCGAACGGCTCACGCTGCCGGTCGGGGCGCTCACCGCCTGCCTCGGCGCCGCCCTGCTTCTGGTCGTCGTGCGCCGCACGCCGAGCCGTACGTTCTGAAGTCGACTTAAGGACAGAGCATGACCGAGTCCGTGGGGATCCACGTGGAGGGGGTCCACTTCGGCTACCCCGCACGACCTGTGCTGCGGGGTGTCGACATGACCGTCCGGCCGGGCGAACTGACCGCCCTCATCGGCCTGAACGGCTGCGGCAAGTCGACCCTGCTGCGGCTGGCCGCCGGGCTGCTGCGACCGGACCGGGGGCGCGTGCTGCTCGGCGGGGACGACCTGGCCCGGCTCTCCCGGCGCGCCACGGCCCGGAGGGCGGCGCTGCTGCACCAGTCCGCGCCCGCCGTACCGGGCATGACCGTGCGTCATCTGGTGCGCCAGGGGCGGTACGCGGCGCGCGGCCCGCTGGGCATGCTGCGCGAGGGCGACGACCCCGTGGTGGACCGGGCGCTGCGTGACGTCGGTGTGGAGCGATGGGCCGACCGTGACGTCGACGCGCTGTCCGGGGGAGAGCGGCAGCGGGTGCGGCTCGCGATGGCGCTCGCCCAGGACACCCGCGTCCTGCTGCTCGACGAGCCGACCACCTACCTGGACCTGCACCACCAGCTCGACGTGCTGCGGACGGTGGTGCGCCTGCGCGAGGAGCGCGGGCTCACCGTGGTGATGGTGCTCCACGACCTGGCCCACGCCGCCCGGTTCGCCGAACGCATCGTCGCCCTGCGCGACGGGCGCGTGGTGGCCGACGGGACGCCGAAGGAGGTCGTCACGCCGGGGCTGCTGGCCGACGTGCTCAAGGTGGCCGGCCGGGTCGGCCGGGACCCGGAGGGCGGGTGGCCGGTGTGTTACCCAGATCACCCCCTCCCAGAACTAGAATATGAAAATCAGATTCATTAGGCTGTCGGTACGGCGCTCACCCGAACGCCGTAACTCCCAGACTCTGAAGGAGAGTTCATGGACAACGAGCAGGTCTTCGCGCCGATCGCCGACCCGGGACAGCTGGCCCACGACTCGGCCTCCCACTCCAACGCGCTCGTCGAGAACCCCTTTGAGGACACCGAGGAGTAAGCGGGGGCGCAGCACCCTCGACCGTGGGCCCGCCCGTTGCCTTCCGGGCGGGCCCACGCCCATCCCCAGCCCCGCCGTCAGGAGGATCACCGTGCCCCGCAGCCGGCTCGTACCCGGTGTCGAAGTCGTCGCCGTGCCCGGTCGCGGCCTCGCCGTCCGCACCGCCGAAGGGGAGTTCCTCTCCGTCCGGACCCAGGGCGCGGACGAGGACGCCCTGCTCTCCCTGCTCTCCGGTGCCGCCGCGGCCCCGGCGGACGAGGAACTGCGCCGCCTCCACCGGGCGTTCGCGGAAGCCGGTTACCTGACGGACGGGCCGCGGCACCCGGAGTGGCCCGCCGCCCGCCGCGCCGTCCGGCTGCTGGGCGACCCGGTCCTGACCGGACCGCTCGCCGCCCACCTGGCCGCCCTCGGCGCCGAGCCGCGCACGACCCCGGCGGCGGCCACTCCCGGGACGCCGCCCCGGACCCTCGACGACCTGCTCCGCGAAGACCCCGCCGCCGTCGTGTGGTGCCTCGACGGACCCGTGCCCGACGGACTGTGGGACGCCGCCGACCGGCTGCCCGAACGCGGCGTCGCCTGGCTGCGCTGCCACCGCGAGGGCTGGCAGGCGTATGTCGAGCCCCTCGCCGCCGCTCCCGGAGACGTCACCTCGGCCCACGTCCGGGCCCGCCGGCTGGCCGCCACCCCCGCGCACCGGGAGCTGGCCGCCTACTGGAGCGGACCTCGTACGTCCGGCGCACCGGTCCGGCTCACCCCTCCCGCCGCCGCGGTGCTCGCCGCCCTGCTCGCCGACGACCTCAGCCGGTGGGCCACGGGCGCACCCGGCACCGGCGGCCTCCCCGCCCGGCGCCGCCTGCGCTGCGTCGACCTGCGCACCCTCACCGTCACCGAGCGACCCGTCCTCCCGGTGCCCGATGTCGTCCCGACGCCGAAGAAGAACGGATGACGCACCTCAGCGCGGCTGTCGGAGGTCTTGCCACGGACACCCGCCTCCCCGACGGCGACGGCCCCTTCCCGGCCGTCCTGATCCGCACCCCCTACGACCGCGTACGGCACCGGGCCGAGGCGCGCGGCTGGGCCCGCCACGGGTTCGCCGCCGTCGTCCAGGACGTGCGGGGCCGGTTCGCGTCACCGGGGGAGTGGCACCCGTACGAGAACGAGGCCGCCGACGGAGCGGCGACGGCCCGCTGGATCCGGCGGCAGCCGTGGAGCGACGGGCGGCTGGTCGCCGCCGGCGCCTCCTACGCCGCCCACTGCGCCGTCGTCCTCGCCCTCACGGCCCCCGATGACGCCCGGCCCGACGCCGTCATCGCCGCCGTGCCCGCGCTGGGCGCCGCCGACACGGCGCGCGAACCCTCCGGCGTCGAAAGGCTGCTGACCCGCGCCGGATGGTGGGCCGCCCACGGCGACCGACGCGACGGCGACGCCGGCGCGCTGGACAAGGCGCTCGCCGCCGACCCCGGCCTGTTCACCCACCTGCCGCTCACCGGCCTTCCCGAGCGGCTGGGCCGGCACCTGCCCTCCTGGGCGGGCCTGTGGCGCCACCGCGACCGCGGCCGCCTCGTGGCGCGGGCGGCACACGCCGCCATGCCCCTGCTCGCGGTGGGCGGCCACCACGACCACTTCGCCGAGGACACCGTCGCGCTGTGGCGCGCCTGGGGCGGACCGTCGGCACGCCTGCTGCTGGGCCCCTGGGGACACGGCCTGGCCGCCGAGCCCGCCCCCGGCGCCGGACCCGCCCACCGGGTGAGGCTCGGCGAGCTGTACGCGCGCTGGGCACGCCGCGCCCTCGCCGGCGAGCTCGCCCCCGGGCGCCACGGCGCGCTGGCACTGGGCGGCGGGAACCTGTGGCTGCCCGCGGACGCCGGCGCCGAGCCGCGGACGCAGCGCGTGCGGCTGCTGCACGGCTCCGCCTTCACCGCCGACCCCCGCCGTCCCGTCCGCTCGGACGACCTCACCGTCCCCACCGGCGGACCGCCCGACCGGTGCCTGCTCGCCACCGCGCCCCTGCCGCGCCCGCTCGACGTGGTCGGACCCGTGCGGGTCCGGCTGCGGGCCACCGCCGACACCCCGTCCGCCGACTGGGCCGCCCGGCTCGTCGCCCTCACCCCGGAAGGGAAGGCCGAGCGACTCGCCATCGGCGTCGTCCGGCGCGAGGAAGTGCCGGGCCGGGAGGCCGAGTTCGCCGTCGGACTCGGCCGGCTCGCCCGGCGGCTGCCCGCGGGCACCCGGCTCCGCCTGGAGATCGCCGGACACCACTTCCCGGCCCACGCCCGCAACCCCCACACCGGGGACGACCCGATGACGGCCGTCCGGCTGCTCGCCTCCCGGCGCGAGGTCGACCCGGACAGCGTCGACCTGCGGCTGCACGTGCTCCCGTCCCGTCCCATCCCCACCGAGCCCGCCAAGGAGATCCTGCGATGACGGCGCTGCCGCTGGAAGCCCTCGTCGACCCCGTCTGCGGCATCGTCCGCAAGGTGAAGCCCGTCGACCACCCCGCGGGCGCGCCGCCCCGCTACACCGCGCTCACGGCCGAGATATCCGACGCCCGCAGACTCGGCCTGTGGCCCGCCGACCGGGTCTCCCTCGGCACCACCTTCGGCGACCCCGCCACGGCCCGCGTCGCCGCGATAGCGGAAGGGGTGGAGCGGTACTGCGGCAACCGCGTGCCGCCGCCCGGCCACCCCGAGGCCCCGCTGCGCGCCACGGCCGCCGAACTGGACGGCAAGGGGCTGCGGCTGTACGGCCCGGACGAGCTTCCGGCGTACGCCGCCTGGCAGTACACCCGCGAGAGGTTCCCCTACCGTCCCCTCACTGCCGACACCCCCGCCCTGTGGACGCGGGGAGTGGAGCGGCTGCCCGGCGGCGCGACCGCCGAGGTCTGGGCACCCGTCGCGCTCACCCACCTCAACTGGCGTCAGGGAGAGCTGCGTTCACTGCCGCGCACCCACCACCTCAACTACGCCGGGATCGCCACCGGGCAGGGCCTCGACGACGCCGTCGAGCGCGGCCTGCTGGAGATCGTCGAACGCGACGCGCTGGAACTGTGGTGGCACCTCGACGGCCCGGCCCGGGGCATCGACCCGGCCACCGTGCCCGGCCTCGCCGACGACCTCGCCGGATCCGCGCTCGACGTCCACCTCGTCGAGATGCCCTCGGAATTCGCCCCCTGCGTGGCCGCCCTCGTCCACGACCCGCGGCTCGGCCTGTACGCCGCCGGATTCGCCTGCAAGTACGACCCGGCCGAAGCCGCCCGCAAGGCCGTGCTGGAAGCCGTCCACACCTGGGTCTTCACCCAGGGCCTGACCGGCCCCGACGGCTGGGTGTTCCAGGCCGTCGAGGCCGGCCTGCTCGCCCGCGGCCTGTACCTGGACCACCGCGCCGACCGCCGCTACCTCGACGCCTGCGGCGAACAGTTCCGGCACGTGCGGGACCTGGGCGCGCACGTCCAGGTCTGGCTGGACCCGCGGATGGCGGCCGAGGCCCGGCGCTTCACCGAGCCCGCGCTCGGGACCGTGCCCCTCGACGCGGTCGAGCCCGGCAGCCGGGACCGGCTGGAACGCGCGCTCCACGAGCGCGGCCACCGCGTCATGACCTTCGACCTCACCACCGAGGACGTGGCCGAGACACCGCTGCGCGTCGCCCGGGTGCTCGTCTCCGGGCTGCTGCCCAACGCCCCCGCCGCCTTCGGCTACTTCGGCTGCCCCCGCCTCGCCGAGGCCGCCGTCCGACGGGGCTGGCGTACGACCGCGCCCAGCGCACCGGAGGACTTCACGCTGGCCCCTCCGCCCCACATGTGAGGACCGCCCCCGTGGAACACACCCGCGACGACCTCCCGGCCGACCTCGTCGCCGCCCTCGCCCGCGCCCGCTCCCCGGAACGGCCCGGCCCCGACACACCGGCCGGGCCCGCCGTCCGGGACTGGCCGGGGCCGCCGCGCCCGATCCCCGAAGCCGGCCCCGCGGACCTCGATCTCCGGGCCCTGCTGCGCCTCTCCCTGGCGGCCTCGGACGCCTCCGGACGCCTGCGGCCCACCCCCTCCGCCGGCGCGCTGCACCCGGTCGACACCGAACTGGTCGTGGGCCCCGGCTGCCCCCTGCCGCCCGGCCGCTACGGCTACGACCCGCTGCGCCACCGCGTCCACGGCCTCGCCCCCGCACCCGCCGCCACACCGCCGGGCGTGACCGCCGAGTTCTCCGTCACCGCGCGCCGCACGGCCTCCCACTACGGCCACCGCGCCTGGCCGCTGCTGCTCCTGGACACCGGGCACGCCGCCGCGGCGCTGTTCCTCGCCGCCCGCGCGCTGGGCGCGGGCGAGCCCGAGGTCCGGCTGGACGGACTCGCCGGAAGTCCGCTCGCCACCGTACGCGTCCCCCCGCCCGGCAGGCGGGGCCCGGTCCACCGGGCGGGCGGCGCGCACCGCGCGCGCCCGGCGGCGGACGCGCCCGCGCCCCACGAGCTGCTGGCCCGCCGCAGCACCCCGCCGCCGCTGCGGGGCACCCCGCCCCCACAGGCACTGCGGGCGGTCCTCACCACCGCCGCCCGGGCGAGCGGCGGCGACCTGCGCTGGTGCGCCGCCGTCGGCGCACCACGGCCCGGTCTGATCGAGCCGGCCGCCGACGGCACGGAGCTTCGGCGGTGCGCCGCGGGTGAGGCCCGCCCGACGCTCGCGGCCTGGGCCGCGGGCCAGGCGTGGCTCGCGGAGGCGGGCGCCGTCCTGCTCGCCCACGGCTGCCCCGCGGACGCCGACGCGCCGCACATCCGCCGCACCCATCTGCGGGCCGGCTTCGCCGTCCACCTGGCCCACCTCACCGCCCTGCGCCACCGGCTGGCCGCCCGCCCCGTCGGCTCCTGGCAGCAGGCGGACCTCGGCGCCGCGCTCGGCGCCGCCCCCGGCCGGGACTGGATCGTCCACGGACTGGCCCTCGGCACACTCCACGCCGACGAGGAGAACACCACGTGATCGTCCACCCCGAACTGCGCCGCGCCGCACGCCACGCACGGCGCCCCCTGCTCACGGCCGCCCTCCTGCAAGGGGCCGTCACCCTCACCCACCTGGCACAGGCCGCACTGCTGGCCGTCACCCTCGCCGACCTGGCCCGCGGGAACACCGGCCGGCTCGGGTGGCTGCTCGCCGCGGTGCTCGCCGTCGTCGCCGCCCGGGCCCAGCTCGCCATCCGGCAGCGGCGCACCGCCACCCGCGCCGGAGCACGGGTCAGGGTGGCCCTGCGCGACGAACTCCTCGCCCGTCTCGGACGGCTGGGCCCCGCCCACCTGACCTCCCCCGGCTCCCGGCCGGGGGCGCCCCCGGCGCGCGCGGGGGCCGTCCGCACCACCCTCGTCGACGGGGTGGAGGGCGTCGACGCGTACGTCTCCCGCTACCTGCCCCAGCTCCTGATCACCCTGACCGTGCCGCCGCTGGTGCTCGCCGGCCTGGCCGCGGTGGAACCGGCAGCCCTTCTCGCTCTCATCCCCGCCCTGCTGCTCGCCCTGGGCGGGCCGCGCGCCTGGGACCGCCTCCTGGCCAGGCGCGGCAAGGAGCACTGGGACACCTACGAAGGGCTGGGCGCCGACTACCTCGAAGCCCTCCAGGGCATGCCCGCCCTGCGGGCCGCCGGCGCGGTCGGCCGCACCCGCGAACGCCTGGAGAGGCGCTCGGCCCAGCTGCACCGGGCGACCGTCGCCAAACTGCGGGTCTCCCTGGTCGACACCGGCATCACCGACCTCGCCATCCAGGGCGGCACCGCAGCCGCCGCGCTCCTCGCCTGCCGGTCCGCCGTCACCGGGTCCACCACGGCGACCGGCACCTACCTGGTGCTGCTGCTGGCCTCCGAATGCTTCCGGCCGGTCCGCGACCTGGCCCGGGAGTGGCACGCCGGATACCTGGGGGCGTCGGCCGCGGACGGCATCGCGGCGCTGCGCACCGCGGAACCCGCCGTCCCGGACACCGGAACGGCACCGGCGCACTGGGCGGGCCCGCCCGAAGTCCGTTTCGAGAACGTCGCCTTCACCTACGACGGCGCCAAGACGCCCGCGCTCCACGGCGTCACCTTCACCGCCGCGGCGGGACGTACGACCGCGATCGTCGGCCCGTCCGGCGCGGGCAAGTCCACGCTCCTCGCCCTGCTGCTGCGCCACCACGACCCGCACGAGGGCCGGATCACCCTCGACGGGCGCTGCACGACCCGGTACGCGCTCGACGCGCTGCGGCAGGGCATCGCCGTGGTCTCGCAGGAGACGTACCTCTTCCACGCCTCCATCGCCGACAACCTGCGCCTGGCCCGGCCGGACGCGACGGACGACGACCTGAGGCGCGCGGCGCGCACCGCCGGCGTCCACGACGAGATCGCCGCCCTGCCCGACGGCTACGCCACCGTCCTCGGCGAACGCGGCGCCACCCTCTCCGGCGGGCAGCGGCAGCGGCTCGCCCTCGCCCGGGCCCTGCTGGCCGACGCCGGCGTGCTCGTCCTCGACGAGGCCACGAGCGCGGTCGACGAACGCCGCGAGGCGGACATCGTCCGCGAACTGGTGCGCGCCGCGAGCGGCCGGACCGTCCTGGTGGTCGCCCACCGGCTCGCGGCCGTCCGGCACGCCGACCACATCGTCGTCCTCGACGGGGGACGGGTGGACGCCGCCGGCGAGCACCCCGACCTGGTCCGGGCCGGGGGCGTCTACGCGCGACTCGTCGAGGCCGGCCACGCCCACCGAGGAGGAATCGCCGCATGAGCAGCACCGCCGACACCGCCACCGGCGCGGGCGTGCCCGCGCGGGGCGCCCTGCGCGCCCTGCTCCCCGCCCTCGCCGGGCACCGCGCCATGACGGCCCGCACCTGCGCCGCCGCACTCCTCGAACAGGGCTCCCTCGTCGCGCTGCTGACGCTCGCCGCGCACACCGTGGGAACGGCCGTCATCGAAGGGCGCGCCCCCTCGGCCGCCACCGTCACCGCGCTCGCCACCCTGGTCCTCGTGCGCGCCCTGATGACCTGGCGCGAGATGGACCTCTCGCACGACCTGGCCTACCGGGTCCTGGCCGCACTGCGCGTACGGGTCTTCGACGGGCTCGCCCGCAGCGCTCCCGCCCGGGTCGCGGGCCGGCGCAGCGGAGACCTGGCCGCCACCGCCATGGCGGACGTGGAGGCACTGGAGTTCTTCTACGCCCACACCACCGCCCAGCTAGTGGCGTCGGGGGCGGTCCTCAGCGGCGGCTGCGTGATCCTGGCCGCAGTGGAGCCCTGGCTGCTGGCGGCCGTGCTGCCGGTCGCGGCGCTGCTCGCGGCGGCCCCCTTCACCGACGCGCGGGCCCGCGCGGCGCGGGGCAGCCGCACCCGGTCGGCCGCCGCCCGGCTGTCGGCGGACACGGTGGAGACCATCGACGGGCTGCGCGAGCTGCTCGCCTTCGGCGCCCTGGCCGAACGCCGCCGCCGACTGGCCGAACGGGGGCGGCAGGTGGGGGAGGCCCAGCGTGCCGAGGCCACGTGGGAGGCGGTCGCCGCCGCGGTCCGCGACCTCCTCATCGTGGTCGCGGTCCTCGGCGTGGTGGCCGCGGCGGCCCAGTCCGTGACGGCCGGACGGCTGCACGGCGCGTGGGCCCCGGCCGCCATGGCGCTGGCGCTTTCGGTCCTGGGACCGGTCGCGGAGTCGGCCAGGGCGCTGAGCCAGGCCGTGGCCCTGCGCGCGGCCGCCGCCCGCGTCGGCGCGGCCGTCAAGGCCCCCGCCCTCGCCCCGCCGCCCGCCGCGCCCCGCCCCCTGCCCCCCGGTCCACTGGGTGTCCGGCTGCACGGGGTGCGGTTCGACTACGGCGGCGGGCCCGTGCTGGACGGCGTCGAGCTGACCGTCCGCGCGGGGCAGACCCTCGCCCTGGTCGGTGCCTCGGGTGCCGGCAAGTCGACCTGCGCCCACCTGCTGGCCCGGTTCTGGGACCCGGCCGAGGGAGCGGTCCAGCTGATACCCGCCGACGGCGACCCCGTAGACGTACGCGAGGTGAGCGACGCCGAACTCCGGCGTGCCGTCGCGCTGGTGGGCCAGGACACCCCCCTCTTCCACGGCACCCTCGCCGAGAACCTGCGGCTCGCCGCACCCGAGGCGGACGACGCCCTCCTCACCGAGACGGCCCGCCGGTGCGGCGTCGACCGGATCGCCCCCTTGGCCACCCTGGTCGGCGAGCGCGGCGCCACCCTCTCCGGCGGGCAGCGGGCCCGCGTCGCCCTCGCCCGTGCGCTGCTGGCCGGGCCCAGGGTCCTGGTGCTCGACGAGTCCACCGCCCACCTGGACAACGCCGGTGACGCCCAGCTCGCCACCGCACTGGAGCAAAAGGGCCGCACCACGATCGTCATCGCACACCGCCCGGCCACCATCCGCCGGGCCGACCGCATCGCCGTCCTCGAAGGCGGACGCATCGCGGAGGAGGGCACCTGGGAGGAGCTCACCGGACGCCCCGACAGCGCGCTCAACCGCAGCCTCGCCACCGCCCCGTCCGAGGGGCGCGAGCAGCCCCGGGCGGCTGACGAGCGGCCGCTGTAACCCTCCCCGCGACACGAGTGGCACACGCTCCGCGCACCACTCTCCCGCATCCGCGTACTGCGGAAGCGGGCCCCCTCCCCGAGGCCGCGGGGGAGGGGGCCGCGGCCCCGCGGGCCGCCGGCGCGGACGCCGGGGCCTCAACGGGTGAAGGTGACCCGCTCCTCCTTCAGCGCGGCGCAGTTGGAGCCGTACACCTGCACGTACACGTTGCCGATGTTGCCGCCCCAGTCGACGCAGTGCCCCTTGCCGTAGACGTAGGTGGGGCCCGCGTACGACGTGTACCGCCCGTAGTCCTCGTCCGTCTCCTCCGTGTCCGGGACGAACACCCACGCGGACATGTCGAGGGCGGTGCCCGGGCTGTTGCGGATGGTGGCGACGCAGTTCTCGCCGGTGGAGGAGTTGTACGTCAGGTACACGGTGCCCAGGGAGCCGACGGGCGCCGAGTTCACGGTCTTGTAGCCGCTGCCGCACGCCTCCTGCGGTGTGGCGTCGGCCGCCGCCGAGGCGGGCGCCGCCAAGGCCGTCGTGGCCCCCGCCGAGAGGGCCGCCAGCGCGGCGCCGGCCAGAACCGAACGGGTAAACCTCATCTTTCCCCCTTTTTCCGTCCTGGAGGTATTTCCTCCTGTCTGATGTGACCCACTGGACATCCGAAGGGTTGTGCCTCTTTGGGCGGGAGATTCCGCACCCGGGCATTCGTCCGGGAGATTTTGCTGCCCGCGGGTTGCGGGCCGCAGGCCGCGGGTGTCGCACGCCGGCGCCGCACTGCCCGCCCGGCGCCCGCCTCGCCCCGGCGGCGACCGCGGCTCGCCCGAGGTCCCCGCGACGGTGGCTGCGGCTGCCCCGGCCACAGGGGCCGGCGCTCCGGGGCCGGCCGGCCGGGAGGGTGAAGGATGCGGACGACGGGTCCGCTCCCGGTCTGGTCAGGGCAGCCGCGCAGTCAGGCTACGGCGGCCCGGCCGGGCCGGCATGCCGGCACGCTGAGCCGGTCACCCGCCACGACCAGGCCGGTGCCGTACCGCGGCGCGAACCGGCACCGCCCGCTGCCCGGCGGAGGCGGTTCCGCTCGCCCCGGCATTCGCACCGCGCCGGGCGAGCGCGGTCGCGCCGGCGGCTCATTCGCCGGTGAGGCGGCCCGGTCGGCCCGCGCCGCCGCCGCGCGCCCCGGCAACTCAGGCGAACGCGGGTGCGAACCTTGCTAGCCTGTCCCTCATGGCACGAGGTATCTGGTCGCAGAAGGTCCGAGCCGCCCGCTGACGGCGGCGCCCTTCCCTCACTGAATCCGCGCTCGCCGTCCCGGTTCCCGCCGGGCGGCCGCTTCACGCTGCCCGGCTCACTGCGAGCTGCGGAGCATCCGTTGAACCTCACCCCGAACCCCGAAGCCACCCTTTCCCCCGCCCCAGCGGGCGGGGGCGCACACCTCCGCGCCGAGGGCGTCATCGTCACCCGCGGGTCCCGGCGTGTCCTGAACGACGTCTCGGTCACCGTCTCCGCCCGGTCGCGGATCGCCGTCGTCGGCGAGAACGGCCGGGGCAAGACGACACTGCTGCACGTCCTCGCCGGACTGATCACACCCGACGAGGGCACCGTGCACCGGGCCGGCACGATCGGTCTGGCCCGCCAGGAACTGTCCGCGCGGAACGGCGCGACCGTGGGCACCCTGACGTCCGAGGCCCTGGCCGCGTCGCTCGCGGCCCTCGCCGCGCTGGACGAAGCCGCCCTCGCCCTGGCCGGCGGCGCCCCCGGTGCCGACGAGCGGTACGCCACCGCGCTCGACGCGGCCACCCGCCTCGACGCGTGGGACGCCGAACGCCGCGTCGACGTCGCCCTGGAGGCCCTCGGCGCCTGCACCGACCGCGACCGCCCCCTGGCGACGCTGTCGGTCGGGCAGCGCTACCGGGTCCGGCTGGCCTGCCTGCTCGGCGCGCGCTACGACGTGCTGCTGCTGGACGAGCCGACCAACCACCTGGACGCCGGCGGACTGGACTTCCTCACCCGCAGTCTGCGCGAGCACGGCGGCGGCCTCGCCGTCGTCAGCCATGACCGGGCGCTGCTGCGCGATGTCGCGGACCGGTTCCTCGACCTCGACCCGACGCGGGACGGGAAGCCACGCCTGTACGCCGGCGGCTACGACGCCTGGCAGGACGCCCGGCGCCGTGAGCGGGAGAGCTGGGAGCAGGACCACGAACAGCAGCGGGCCGAGCACCGGAGGTTGCGGGAGGCGGTGGCGAAGGCCCGCGACCGGCTCACCACCGGCTGGCGGCCGGAGAAGGGGACCGGCAAGCACCAGCGCCAGTCCCGCGCGCCGGGCGTCGTACAGGCCCTGAACCGGCAGCAGAACGCTCTGGAAGCACACCGGATCGATGTGCCGGAACCGCCGCCGGCGTTGCGGTGGCCGCCGCTGGGTGTCCGGCCGGGTGCGCCGCAGCTGCGGGCACACGGCGTCGCGGTCGACGGACGGCTGGCCGGCCCGGTCGACCTCACCCTCGACGGCGGCGACCGGCTGCTCGTCACCGGGCCCAACGGCGCCGGGAAGTCCACGCTGCTGGCGGTGCTGGCCGGTGCCCTGGAACCCACGGACGGCCACGTCCGGACGGCGAAGGGGGCCCGGATCGTCCGGGTCATCCAGGAGACCGCCGAGCAGGACCCCTCACTCACCGCCCGCGAGGTGCACACCCGTCACGTGGGACGGCTGGTCGCCCGAGGGGTGCTCCGCGACGCCGACGTCATCCCGCTCGGGGTGCTCGGGCTGCTGGACTCCGAGGCGATGCGCACGCCGGTCGGGCGCATGTCCCAGGGGCAGCGGCGGCGCCTCGACCTGGCGCTGGCACTGGCCGGACGGCCCGGACTGATCCTGCTCGACGAGCCGACCAACCACCTGTCCTCGGCGCTGGTCGACGAGCTGACCGAGGCGATCCGCGTCACGAGCGCCGCCGTCGTCGTCGCCACGCACGACCGGCGGCTGCTGCGGGACCTCGCGGACTGGCCGCGTCTGGAGGTGGGCGAGTCCCCGGCACCGGCCCTCCGGTCCCGCGCGACCGGCTCGTCGGGCGGGTGAAGGCACCGACCCGGTACCGGAGGGGCCGCGGGACCCGCCTGAGTGGTCCTCGGCGTACGACGCCGAGGACCGACGCGGCACCCGCGGCGGCGCCCCGGCGTCCGGTCGAGCGCCGGGCGGCCGCCCGTCAGGCCCGAGTGGCGTCGCGCCCGGAGAGCACCGGCCCGGCTCGGCGTCGAACGGACGTTCCCGGAACGCACGCGTACGGCCGAGCCGACGTCGCCTCCCGTTCTCACCGTCCTGCCGGTGCCGGTGCCGGTGCCGCGCCGGCCAGGGCCCGCCGGATCTCCGCCGCGGGGAACGGAGTGCGCTTGCACCGCGTGAGCAGTCGGTGATGGAAGTCGTCCAGGACGACGGCGTGCGGGGCGTGACGGTCGAGGATCGCGCGGAGGCCGGCCGGAACGCCGTCGGGTCGGTGGCCCTCGGCCCACTCCCGCAGGAAGGCTGCGGGATCCGTGCCACCCCGTACGCCGTCGGGCAGGTGATGGCGCAGCAGGTGGGCCGGTGCGTAGGAGAGGTCGTACACCAGGTGATCGGACAGGAAGGAGTCCTCCTCCGCCGAGAGTTCGAAGTCGCGGCTCAACGCGAGCCCGAAGTCCGTGAAATACACCCGTCGTCCATCGGTCAGCAGGTTGGCGAAGTGCGCGTCGAAGTGGACCAGTCCGCGCGTGCTCATGAACCGCGTACCCTCCAGCAGCGCGTCCTCGGCCCACAGGTGGACCGACTCGCCTCCGGGCTCCGGCCGGGCCGCGTCACGGTGGTCGCCGAGCCACGCGGCGAGCGTGTGGGGCACGTGCTCCAGGAAGAGGACCAGGCTGTGGGAGGACGTCCCTATGGCCTCCAGCCGGCGGCGTACCGCCGGGGAGCCGTCCCAATGGGCGACGGCGTCCTCGACGCCCCCGAAATCGTCGGCGAAGCCGGCCGGAGGGCTGTCCGGCAGAACCCTCCAGTGGTACAGCAGCGGGAAGCCCGCGTACGCGTTCCCCAGTGCCCAGCCCGTGGTCATGATGTGCGCGGCCAGCTCGCGCCAGGCACCGAACCCCGCCGACCCCACTCCGTACTGGTAGAAGAGCGGGAGTCCGAAGAGGTTGGCGGTCGACCGGACATGCTCCGGTCGCAGCTCGATGTCCGTCAGCGGCACCCGTTTGACGAAGACGCGTGTCCCCCCGACCTCCATCTCCGCCGACCTGCCGCCGATACCGGACCCGAGACCCGGCGCGGCGGCCACCGCGTCGCGCAGCCGGCGGTCGCTGTACAAGGACAGCCGTGACCCCACGGCCGCGTAAGCGCAGACCCGCTCGGCATGCCCCGACCCGGTCACATCCATCGGCGTCTCCCCCTGACTGCTGGCCCGGCTCGCGTCAGCATGCCAGGAACCGGCCGGGCTCCGGCACGCCGGCCCGGAGCCCGCCCGCGGATCGCGGTCCGCTACGTGCGGGGCGCGTACGCCGATCCGCCGCCGCTGCCGGCCGGCTCGGCGTCCGCGCCCGGGACGTCACGTCCTTTCGGCGGACACGTCGGCGCCCCGCGGGGCGGCGAGCGAGGCCAGCCCCGTACCGCCGTGCGGCGAGGCGGGTTCGCCCATCTCGATCACGCGTCCCGCCCTGCGGCGCAACCGCCGGTCGTGCGTGACGGTGAGCACCGGGCCGGGGAAGTCGTCGAGGGCTGCCTGTAGGTCCTCGACGAGCGGCAGGCTCAGGTGGTTGGTCGGCTCGTCCAGGAGCAGGACGTGCGGCTGGAGCCGCACCAGCCGGGCCAGGTCGAGCCGGCGGCGCTGCCCCACGCTCAGTGAACCCACCGGCACCCGCAGGTCCTGTTCCCGGAACAGCCCGAGGCGCAGGAGCTGTTCGGCGGCTTCGTCCTCGGACGCCTTCACGGACTCGGCGAAAGCGCGCAGCATCGGCCGGGTACCGGAGGGGAAGCGGCTCTCCTGCGGCAGGTACGCGATCCGCAGGCCCGGCCGGCGGCGCACCGTGCCGCGGGACGGGGACAGCTCCCCGGCGAGGACGCGGAGCAGCGTGGACTTGCCCGCGCCGTTCGGGCCCACCACGACGACGCGGTCGGTGCCCTGAAGGGCCACCGGAGGAAGCCGGACGCCGTCGAGGGCCTCGGTGGCCTCGGCCTCGATGAGCGGGCCGCCGCCTCCGCCGGCCGGGGCCGGCTCCTCGGACGCGCCGTCGGCGAGGCCGACCGCCCGGAACCGCAGCGGCGCCGGGGGCCTGGGAACGGGGCAGGCGCGCAGGCGCCGGATCTCCTCCCTGGCCGAACGCGCCTGCCGGGAGACGGCCGCCTGCGCGCCGACCGCCCGGGCGTCGTACTCCATCTTCCCGGTGTCGCGCGGGCCCCGGTAGGTGTGCGCCGCGACACCGGCGCGGGAGAGCCGCTGCCGGGCGGCGGCGAGGCGTTCCTCCCAGTCCCGGTACCGGGCCTCCCAGCGGCGCCGCGCCGCGGCCTGCTCGGCGGCGTACGGCCCGTATCCGCCTCCGTAGCGGACCGCGGTGCCTTCCGGGCCGTCCAGGTCGATCAGGCCGGTGACGGCGTTGTCCAGCAGATCGCGGTCGTGCGAGGCCATCAGGCACGGCCCGGGATAGGAGCGGAGCCAGCCGGCCAGCCAGTCCGCCGCCGCGTCGTCGAGATGGTTCGTCGGCTCGTCGAGCAGCAGCGCGGGCGGCCGCCGCAGGACGAGCAGCGCCAGGCTCAGCCGCGCCCGCTCGCCCCCGGACAGCTCGCGGACGAGCCGGCCGGGCGGCAGCCGGCGCAGACCGAGGGACTCGAACACCTCGGTGGCGCGGGCCTCGAAGCGCCACCCGTCGCGCGCGGCGAACTCCTCCTGAAGCTCGGCGTACTCGTCCAGCACCGGGGGCAGTTCGTCCGGGCCGGCGCCGTCCATGCGCCGCTCCAGCTCCCGCATCCGCCCGCTGATCCGGTCCAGGTCGGCGCGGGCCAGGGCGAGACACCTCGACAGGTCCCAGTCGGCCGGCAGTTCGGGTTCCTGGGACAGGTAGCCGGGGTCGCCGTCCAGCGCGACCCGGACCCGCCCGCGGTCCGGGGCCTCACTGCCGGACAGGACGCGCAGCAGGGTCGACTTGCCGACTCCGTTCTCCCCGATCAGGCCGAGGCGGTCGCCCGCCGAGACGGTCAGGGTGACCCCGTTCAGCACGACCCGGTCGCCGCGGACCTTGACGATGTCCTCGGCCGCCAGGTGCGCGGCGCCGTCGCTGACCACCATGTCGCGGATCATGTGCGTCCCTTCTTCCCGGCGCCGGGTGAGTGCTCGCGGTCGCCGGAGACGGCGGCGGGCTGCGGCGGGGAGTCCTGCTCGGAGTCCGGGCGGTGCGGGGCGTTTCCGTCGGCGTCCGGACCGGGTGCGGCGTCCGTGGCCGGGTCCTGCTGCGGGGCGGCGGCACCGGAGGCCGGCAGGCCGCGGAGCCGGACGGCGCTGAGGACGGCGGCACCGACCACGATCACGGTGGCCGCCACGCAGGTCAGGGCGAGTCCGTGGGTGAAAGCCGCGCGGGCGGCGTCCGCCAGGGCCGGGCCGAGAGGGCCGGGGAGATCCTCGGCGGCCCGCAGGGCTCCGGCGATCGTGTCGCCCGCGCTGTCCGACGTCCCGGGCGGGACGGCGTCCGGCATGGTCTCCGACAGCCGGCCCCGGTAGGCCGCCATGCCGACACTGCCGAGGACCGCCACACCGAGCGCCACGCCCAGTTCGCCGCTGGTCTCCGACAGGGCCGAGGCCGCGCCCGCCCGCTGGGGCGGAGCCGTGCTGATGACGATGTCGGTGCACAGGGCGATCATCGGGCTCAGACCGAGCGCGACGATCACGTACCCCACGATGAGCAGCGCGAGGTCGTCACTGCCCACCCGGGCCATCGTGCCGAAGCCCACGGCCGCCACCAGGAGGCTGACGCTGATGACGGCGTACGGGCGCAGCCGGCGGACGAGCAGCGGGGCCACCAGCGAACCGACGACGGTACCGAGTGCGGCGGGGACCATCCACAGCCCGGCGAGCATGGGGGACAGGCCCAGCACCTCTTGCAGGTAGAGGGCGATGAACAACTGGACGCCGCCCATCGCCAGCAGCCCCAGCAGATAGGTGCCGAGCGAGGCGTTGATGACGCGGTCGCCCAGCAGCCCGAGGTCCAGCAGCGGATCGGCCAGCTTCCGCTGGCGGCGTACGAACACCGCGCCCACCGCCAGCCCGAACGCGGCGGACACCGCGGGCAGCCAGCCCACACCGTGCTCGGCGACGTGCTTGACGGCGTACACCACCGACAGCACGGCGGCCAGGGACAGACCGGCGCTGGCCGCGTCCAGCCGCCCGGCACCCAAGTCGCGGTACTCGGGCAGCAGGACGGGCCCCACGGCGAGCAGCAGTGCCATCACCGGAACGGCCAGCAGGAACACCGAGCCCCACCAGAAGTGGCTCAGCAGCACACCGCCGAGCACGGGGCCGATGGTGGTGCCGACCGAGAAGCTGGTCATCACCACGGCGATGGCGAAGCCCCGCTGGCGCGCGTCCTCGAACATCACCCGGACCAGGGACAGGGTGGAAGGCATCAGCGTGGCCCCGGCCAGGCCGAGCAGGGCGCGCGCGCCGATCAGCATGGGGGCACTGGTCGAGTACGCGGCCAGGACGGAGGCGGCGGCGAACAGGGCCGCGCCGATCAGCAGCAGCCGGCGACGGCCCACGCGGTCGCCGAGCGCTCCCATCGGAACCAGCGCGCCGGCGATGAGGAAGCCGTAGATGTCGGTGATCCACAGCAGTTCCGTGGAGGTCGGCCCGAGATCGGCGCTCAGGTGCGGCACTGCCAGATACAGGACGGTCATGTCCATGGAAATGAGCAGCGTGGGCAGGGCCAGCGCGGCGAGTCCGGTCCACTCCCGCCGTCCGGCACGGGGCGGGGCGACTGTGCTCATGCGAGTCTTCCTTCGTGTATTCCGTGTGTGTCGTCTGTATCCGGTGTGCCGTGCGGGCCGCCCGTCCGGCCCGCGGCCGGGGACGGGGAGACCGGCACCGGAACGGCGGCGTACGCCTCGGCGACCCGGGCCAGGAACGCCGTCTCCTCGGCGAGGTCCGCACCGCCCGGGCCGGTCACGGGCAGCCCGTGACGCCGGGGAGGCTCCCCCGTCAGCTTCGCCTCCCGTGCCCCCTTGAGCACGTACGCCACCTCGGCGGCCGTGCTGTCCGTGCCATGGCTGCCCGTCTCCGACCACCGCTGCGCGGTGGCGCGCACATCCGCTGTGGCGTAGTCGTGCAGTACGAGCATCGCGTCGTGGATCTCCACGACCTGCCGGTAGAGCAGCAGTTGACGTTTCCTCTTCGGGGAGAAGACCTCCAGCAGCCGTGAACGGGGCTGGGACAGCGGCACGTTGGGGCACGCCTGCATCAGTTCCCGCCACAGCGGCCAGATCCGCCAGCCGCGCCGCGCCTCCGTCACCGCCTGACGGACCGCCGCCGCGGTGGGGACGGTGAGCGCCGCGGAGGTGAGCAGTCCGTGCAGGGCCAGGAAGTACGGCTTGAGCGAGAGCGGCCAGGACGGCCCGGTCGCGAGCTCGGAGAGGGCACCCAGCCAGAACAGGCTGGCGAACACCGCCCCGGAGGAGAACAGGAACAGCGCCGCTCGCAGCCGGCGGCTGTCGGTGCCGCCCAGGTGCCGCAGGCAGACCAGGGCGCACACCCAGTTGGCGGCCAGGTGGGTGACGACGACGAGCAGCCAGTACGCCGTGGAGGGCGTGGGCGGGCCGCCGTCCCCCACGCTGTGCGTGTCGTGCGGTGGACTGGCGAGGTCCAGGGCGACCACGGCCACCACCACCGACCCCGCCGCGGCACGCAGCCAGCGCCCCAGCGCCCGGCTGCCGGTGACGGAACCGGCGAATTCCAGCAGGATGACCGCCGAGATCACCCCGCACACATTGCGGACCAGGTCGACGCCGTGCCCCTCCCACCCCCACCGGTCGATGAGGCGCCCCGTCTGCCCGAGGTCCAGGGAGTTGGCCATCGCCGCGGCCAGGACGATCAGCCAGAGGGGCCGCTGACTGCGGGACACCACGGCATGAGGCGCGCGCAGCACGATGCAGGCCCACATGCACAAGGTCCCCAGGGCCTGTAATCGATCGCCGGTGAGCCCGGCCTGGCTCAGCACGGAGCATCCAGTCCCAGTGCGGTCTCCAGCCTCCCCACGGGCCCCTGGCTCCTGGCCCGCGGGGCGCCGGAGCGCAGCCCCGTGGTCCACAGGAGGCTGGCGAGCATCTCCGCCTCCCGCTCTTGGGGGGTGTCGTAGGACGTACGGGCCATCAGCCGGCGGACGAGCGCGGGGGAGAGGTCCGGCATGAGGGCGCCCATGGCGGATTCCGGGGGGATGTCCGCGGCGTCGTGTTCGAGGAGCATGTGGCTGATCTCGTGCAGGAGGATGTGTTCCCGGTGCAGCCGGGTGGTGCCCGGCTCCACGAAGATGTGGTCGTCGGTGTCGGTGGCGAGCCAGACCCCGCAGGCGCCCGGGGCCACCGGCTGGGCGGGCAGCGGGTGGAGGTGCAGGGGGCGGCCGCGACGTCTGACCAGATGGCGGCAGAGTTCGTCCAGGGTGACGGGGCCGGGCAGGGCCAGGGTGTCCAGCACCGTTCGGCAGCGCCGCTGCAAGGTCCTGTGTCGCAGTACCAAGATGCCCCCTTCGTTCTGGATCGCCCACGGGCCGCGCCGGTGGCGGGCGCGCTCCCGCCGTTCACGGGCCCGACGCGGAGCCTTCCGTCTGCCAGGCGCCGCTCCCGCGCTACCCGGGCTCGTCCTCGCCGCGCTCCTCGACGAGCGGGAGCCCCTGGAGCCTTCGGGCCTGGTCGACCATGGTCAGCAGCGCGTCCAGTGACTCCTCGGACAGGCCCTCGGCGCGCAGCGCCAGGGAGCGGACCTTCGCTTCACGCAGTGCCGTGGCCAGCCTGAGCTGAGAGTTGACGCGCTCGGTGACATCATCGTTGATGAAGTACTCCGGGGGTACACCGAAGAACTCGGCCAGGACGTCGAGCTGTTCGAGCGTCACATTGTGCTTCCTGCCGGAAGCCAGCTCCCACAGATACGTTCCGGACAGCGTGCCTCCCGTGGCCTCGCGGATCTGCCTGGCCAGCTTCGCGTAGCCCGGCCGCGTGCGCTCGTCCGGGTAGAGCGCGTTGATGAGCCTGGTCAGATGCTGGTCGATCCGGCGCGTGACGGGCCGTCTGCGAGGTGGCTCTGCTTCGCTCACGAGAGGCCCTCACCGTCGCCGCGTGGTGATGCCATGGCAACTCCCCCTGGCCGCTATAGCGGACACGCCCGCCGGTACAACCGGTTCGCCTGTTCGCTGTTGTTGACAGCTTCGACTGCAGTGGATAACCCTGGTCAGGGCCGCCCACTATAGCGGACGGAGGCTGTCTGTGCGTGATCGACGTCATGCGGACCTCGACCAGTCGGCATGGGGCCCTGATGCTGCGCGGTGGGGCCGGAGTGATGGGCAGCTGTCCATCCCGGAAGTGCTGGAACGTTCCGCCAAGGAGAGACCGGAGGCCCCGGCCCTCACCGACGGCCGGCTGCGGCTGACCTACCGGCAACTTCTCGGACAGGTACGAGAGCTGGCCGGTTCCCTGGCCGCGGTCGCCCGGCCCGGTGACCGGGTCGCGCTTCAGGTCCGCCGCTCCGCCGAGTACGTCGTGCTCTACCTGGCCGTCCTCGAACTCGGCGGCACCGTCGTGCCGATGGCGACCGACCTCAGCGCGCAGGAGACCGCCCGCGAACTCGCCGACTGCGCCCCCCGGCTGCTGGTCCGCGATGCCGAAGGGGCGCGCGCGGACGTACCGGCTCCCCCCGCGCACACCGCCGTCCTCGACATACCCGTGTGCGCGAGCACCGAGGGAGACCTGCGGCGGCTGCGCTCCTCCTGCGGCACACCCGGGCCCGTCCCCTCGCCGCCGCGGGACCCGGAGGCGGCCGCCGTACTGCTGAGCACCTCGGGCTCCTTCGGCCTGCCCAAGCGCGTCGTGCTCGCCCACCGGGCCGTGCTCGCCAGCGCCCGCGCCCACCGCGCCTCCCTCGGCCCGGCGGCGGAGCCGGACACCGCCTTGGCCACCGTGCCGCTGGGCTTCGGCTACTGCAACACCGTCCAGCTCGTCGGACAGCTCTCCACCGGCGGCCATGTCGTCCTGCTGGACGGCGACTTCCTGCCCAGCCGCTTCGGCCGGCTCGTCGAACGCCACCGCGTGACCTCCACCCTGCTGGTGCCGGCCATGCTCCGGCTGCTCGGCATCGGCGACTGGCACCGCGCGTACGACCTGTCCTCGCTGCGGCACATCGTCTTCGGCGGTGCGCCCACCCCGCCCGGGGTCCTCGCCGCGGTGCAGGCCCGGCTGCCCGGCGCCGAGCTGATCGAGACGTACGGGCAGACGGAGGCCGGCCCCCGGATCACCACCCTGCGGCAGCACGACCGCGCACGGCGTCCCGGCAGCGTCGGCCGGGCCGTGCCCGGCATGGAGATCACCATCCGGGACGAGGACTTCCGTCCCCTGCCGCCGGGGCGCCTCGGCGAGATCGTGGTGCGGGGGGACGGCCTGATGACGGGCTACCACGCACGCCCCGAGGAGACCGCCGAGGTGCTGCGCGACGGCTGGCTGCGCACCGGGGACCTCGGCCGGCTGGACGACGACGGGTTCCTCCATCTGCGGGGCAGGCTGCGCAACATCGCCATCGTCAACGGGATCAACGTCTCCCTGGAAGAGGTGGAGGACTGTCTCACCGGGCACGCCGCCGTCGCCGAGGCGGTGTGCGACGTCGAGGGCGACGAACGGTCGGGCGAGTCGCTGGCCGCGCGGGTCAGGCTGGCGGACGGACGGCCCGCTCCCTCCGCCGAGGAACTGATCCGCTTCTGCCGGAGCCGGCTCAGCCCGCACAAAGTGCCACGCCGTATCGCCGTAGTCGAGGACTTCCCCCGCACCCGCACCGGGAAGGTCGCCCGGCACGCGATCCCTTCCCGCTCGCGCACGACCTGACCACCCCCGCAAGCGTCCCCCGCCCCGCACGCATGTCGAGGAGGCTGAATGACAGCCATGAACGGCGACACAGCGGCCGCCGGCGCCGTGAGCACGGACAGCGCCGGCGCACCGGTCAAGGAGTGGATCACCGAACGGGTCGCCGCGATCAGCGTCCCCCCGCGCACGGCAGCGGAGATCCATGACACCCAGTCGCTCACCGACGACCTCGGAGTCGACTCGCTCGCCTTCATCGAGACGCTCGTCGCGTTCGAGGAGAAGTTCGGCGTACGGCTCGACGAGGAACGGCTGCTGCTGTTCTCGTACGACACCGTCGGCGACCTCACCGACCATCTGATCCGGACCTGCGCGCGATCCTGACCGGCCCGGCCCAACTTCTGCGAAGCGGAGTATCCCTGTGGAGCCCGACGAGTATGTGAAGTCGCTGGTGGAAACCGTCGAGGGCCTGAGCGTGGCCGGGGTCAGATCGGCCGCCGACCGGCTGGCCGCGGCCTGGGACCGCGGATCGACGGTGTTCGTGGCAGGCAACGGAGGCAGCGCGGCCACCGCCTCCCACATGGCCTGCGATCTCGCCAAGACCGCGGCGCGGGGCCGGCCCCGCGGACTGCGTGTGGTGCCCCTGCTGGACGTGTCCGTCCTGACGGCCTGGGCCAACGACGTCTCCTACGAGGCGGTGTTCGCCGCGCCGCTGGCCGCCCAGGCCCGCCCGGGCGACGTCCTGATCGTCATCAGCGCCAGTGGCGACTCGCCCAACATCGTCGAGGCCCTCACCTGCGCCCGGGCCGCCTCGGTCGAGACCATCGCCCTGCTCGGCTTCGACGGCGGTGCCGCGCGCGCCCTGGCCGACCACGTCATCCTGGCCAACGCCGCGCACTACGGGGTGGTCGAGGACGTCCACCTCGCCGTCAACCACATGCTCACCGAGCTGCTGCGCGACCGCGCCGACGCCGGGGCGCAGCGGGCGGCCCGCCCCACCGCGGACCTGTCACCGGCGGCGGCACCGGTCTGCGTCCGTCCGGTGTGGGAGGTGTGAGCGATGGACGTCTGGGACCGGCGGGCCGACAGCCCGGGACTGTACGCGGTGCTCTCCCGCCGCTGGAGCGAGCAGGAGTGCACCTCGGTCGACCAGGCCCAGAAAGCGCTGATCGAGCGGCTCCTTCCCGGCCTCGACGGCCGACGCGTGATCGATCTGGGCTGCGGGGTGGGACGCCTGACGAGCTGGGTGAGCCGGCGTGCCGGGCTGACGGTCGGCATCGACCGGTCGGCCGGGATGGTGGCACGGGCCCGGCAGGCGGTGGCCGGGGAGCGGGCGCTGGTGCTCCAGGCGTCCACGGCGCGGCTCCCGGTGCCCTCCGGGGCGTTCGACGTGGTGCTTGCCGTCTTCACCTTGCAGCACGTCACGGACGAGGAGGAGTTCCGGGCGTCGGTGCGCGAGATGGGCCGGGTGGCCGCCAGACCGGGCGGTCACCTGCTGATCGTGGACGGCCACAACCCCACCTCCGCGGCCCGGGACGTGTCCAGCCGCACCACCTCGACCGTGGTCCGGCCCCTGAGCGCCTATCAGCCCCTGACACGGTTCGCCGACCGTGTCGCGGTCGAGGAGCAGGAGTACGTGGGCGACCGTTACCTCGCCCAGCTGTGGCGGACCCGATGACATGGCAGGGAGCTCGGCAGTGAAGATATGGTTCCTCACCCCCACCTTCCCCCCGGTCCGCGGCGGGTCGGAGACCCAGGCGTTCACCCTGGCGTCCGGCCTGGTCCGCGAGGGCCACAGCGTGTCCGTCCTGACCGAGCGCTATCCCGGCTCCGAGCCCTTCGAGGAGCAGGCGGGCGTACGGGTGCACCGGGTCCGCACCGATCCGGAGCGCTGGCAGTCTCCGGACTGCGTGCCCTGGGAGGAGCGCGTCTTCGGGCTGCTGCGCGACGCACAGGCGTTGATCACCCCGGACGCGGTCGACATCCTTCAGACGTTCTGCCAGGTGGGCGCGGTGCTCGGAGCGATGATGAAGTCCTCGCTGCGCTGCCCGCTGGTGGTGACGATGAACGAGACCACCCCGCAGACCGACCCGTTCGGCAGCGCGCGGACGCGGCTCGTCTACGGCCATCTGCCCTACGACGCCGTGGTGGCCGGCAGCGCCGCTTACCTCGGGCAGGCCCTGGACCACGGCGCGGACCCGGACCGGGTGCACCTGGCGCGGTACGGCATCGACAGCGACCTGTACGGCGCCGGTGACGAACAGGAGATCCACCGGGCCCGCGTATGGCTCGGCGTGGCACCTGGCGAACCGGTGATCCTGCTGGTGGGCAGGTTCAAGGAACGCAAGGGGCAGCGCGAACTCGTGCGCGCCATGGCCCGGGTGACCCGGCGACATCCCCGCGCCCGCGCGGTCCTGGTCGGGTCGCTCAACTCGGCGTCCGTCGCCTACCTGCGGCAGGTGGAGCAGGACATCGCGGACGCCGGCCTGTCCGAGCACGTGCTGCTGCGCACCTCCGCGCTGCCGTTCGGCTCGCTGCGCGGCGTCTACGCCGCCGCCTCCGTGGTCGTCCAGCCCAGCCACAGCGAGGGACTCGGACTGTCGGCCATCGAGGCGATCGCCGCCGGGCGGCCCCTGGTCGCCACCGCGGTATCGGGGCTGTCGGAGGTGCTGGAGAGCTGCCCGGGCACGGTCGCCGTGCCTCCCAAGGACCCGGAGGCGCTGGCGGAGGCGATCTGCGCCCTGCTCGACGATCCCCGGGCGGCGGACGACGGCGCCCGCCGGGCGCAGGCGGCGGTGCGACGGGAGTTCGACGCCCGCGACATGGTCAGCGGCTATCTGAAGGTGTACGAGCGGCTGCGGGCCGCCGGGGACGCCGCGTGACCGCCCGGGCCGCCGGACGGGTCGGGCCCGCGGGTGTCCCTCACCGGCCGTGCGGCCCCGGCGGAGCTCCGCCGGGGCCGTACGAGACCGCCACCGAGGTCGGCGGGACGGGGGTCGTGGGAGTACTGCGCAACGGTGACGGCCC